>NZ_JAWDHA010000001.1:0-185907 GCF_034190895.1 Virgibacillus sp. M23
CACTTCAACTCCTGTGGGAAATGTTTGACCTGAAGATCCACTTTTTTGAGCGGGTTTTGCTAAAAAAGTTAGCTGAAGGACAAACCCCACGGAAAGGGAAGTGGGTAGCCGGAGTGGTGGTCAAGCAGTTGATATTATTCCATAATAGCTACTAGAGGAAGCGTAAATCTGAGCATTTAGTGATAAGGACTGAGCGAATTTTGCTCCGTTTTATTTATTTAGCATTATCATATGTTCTTTTCGGACAGGGAATGGATCTTCTCCGTTTTATCTGGAAGAAGTAAGCTCACAGCTATTCCAAAAAATAATGCAATAAAAAATGTCGTGAATTTTGAAGTGATGATACTTTCTAAAGGTGTGCTTATCCATAATATAGTGGATACTAATCCAGCAAGAACTGTCGCTACCACACCAGCACTAGAATATCGCTCCCAAAAAAATGTAAGGAGGATGGCGGGGGAGAGTGTACAGCCTACTCCTGCCCAGGCCCAGCTGACAACTAGATACAATAGAGATTCTGATACAAGCGCGATCACCATGCCGATTAAACCGAAGAATACAATAGAAATACGAGAAATCCAGATAAGTTGTTTTTCTGTAAAATTCATTCCCAATGTTTTATGGATAATATCTTCACTAACTGAACTTGTCACAACCATTAATTGCGAATCGGCAGTTGTAATAATGGCAGCCAATACCCCAGCTAAAAGCAAGCCAGCTATCCAAGGCGGAAATAATTCAAGAATCATCGTTGGTAAAATAATTTCTGCATCATGAAATGAGCCTTGATCATAGATGGCTATAGCTGTTATTCCAATCATAAATGCTCCACCATACGCTAATAATGTCCAAATAATTGCAACAATACTTCCTTGTCTTGCTTCTTTATTATTTTTTAATGCCATAAATCGTGCACTTAATTGAGGCTGACCACCTAAGAAGCCAAAGAACCATGAAAAATTGTTAAAAAATAACACACCAATCGCAAAGCCAGTCAGACCACCAAACCAAGAGTTATACGAATCTCCAGCTTGTATCAGGGAAGCGTTTATCGATAAATCGTTTGCTTGTATATAAATTAATGATGCAATAGGAAGCGCAACTAATGTAATAACCATCATTATACTTTGGATCATATCTGTCCAAACTACAGATATAAACCCGCCAGCAAATGCAATAATGATGATAACAATTGTAGCTAATAGAATACCTGCTGTTGGAGGTAAGCCAAATGTTGTAAATAACATTTTTCCAGCTCCAGCCATCTGTGCTCCAACATAAAACATAAGAAACCCAGCAATTAAGATACTCGTTAACCAGCGAATTATTTTCGCCTTTTCCCCAAACCTTACCGCTAAATAATCTGGTAAAGTTAACACATTATACTTATCTGTTTCTGACATAAATGTTTTGGCTAAAAATAGCCAAGCAAATATTATTCCGATTGCTATACCAACTGCTACCCAAATTCCGGATAGGCCAGTCATAAAAACAAACCCTGTATAACCTAATAACAACCAAGCAGATTCACCTGTTGCCCTTTCAGAAAAGGCAAGTGTCCAACCAGGTAATTTTTTTCCTCCTAATAGAAAATCAGAGTGAGACTTACTTCGTTTGCTGAAATAATAGCCAATTGCTAAGATCAACAAACAATAAACGACAAATTCAACAATGATGATATTCATAATTCCTCCTATAGAGAGTTTTTTACTCTAGGTTAGCTGCTGACCAACTCCTTTCTTGAGAGCCTGCCGATAGACCAATTGCGATACAACTACGTCAAATAAAGCCATACCTGTAGATTTAAAAAGGATGCTTTTATCAGGGGAACGAGACACTTCTTCATTTGACATAACCAGCTTCGACATGGATATGATGGAGTCTTTTGGTAGGTAGCCTTTTTCTAGTGGATATTGTACATCCCCCGACTCGATAATAGCGTCTTCCGTATCAATATAAAGGCGGTCCGCTAATTGATACAATACTTCTGGAAATTCTCGCATGGTTGGTTGAAAGGAACCAATACCGATAATAAGCTTGTTTGTTAATAAGTCGGGGTCATTAGGAAGAACAGGTGAATTCGAAGTAGTTGAGCAAATAATGATATGAGCAAATGTAATTGCTTCTTCAATTGTAGAAGTCATATGGATATGGATGTTTGCAGGGATCCATGCTTTGAGCTTTTCACTAAAGGCTGGTAATTTATCCGTCGTTCGATTGTACAAATAAATATCCTTAATCGGCCGCTCCGTGCATGCTGCAATAGCTTGATACAGCCCTTGTACACCTGTTCCAATTATTGCCAGTTTGTTATCATCCACATTTGCCAGATGTCTAATGGCTGAGCCACCAATTGCACCTGTTCGAATTCCTGTTATAAACGACCCATCTAAAAGCGCTTGACATTCGCCAGTTTCACGACTAGTTAAAATTACAAGTCCTTGTAAGGTAGGATGGCTCGTGTTATTTGGAAAAGATGTAATCAACTTTGTACCTATTGATTCATTAGTTAGGCAAGGCATTAGCAATAAAGTATTTGTTTCATCCTGTAGTTGCATTCGAGTGGGCATGTGAAATGCTCCAGAGCCGTAGAGCTTGTATGCGTTATCAATTGCATGAATAACTTGCTTCATGGATACAGCTTCTTTTATAGCCGATTCATTTAAAAATAACATGTAATGACCTCCATTCGTTTACGTTGTTAAACTATAGCACCCTCAATAAGCAATTCCTTTTCTTGAAATCGTTCAAATCTTAATGGATGAAGGTTCAAGGACTCATATTTACCTAATCGGATCAACTCGGATAACCCTTTACCTACAGCAGGAGCCTGCTGCATTCCATGACCACTGAAGCCACATGCGGTATAATATCCATTTAATTTAGGGTGCTCACCGATAATCGCATTTTGGTCGATCGTATTAAAGCTGTACATCCCTGCCCATCCACTACGAATCTTTGCACATTCAAAATTAGAAATTCGATGACCTAGCACGGGCCATAATTGTTCTAAAAAGAAGGAGCGTCTCCACGAAAAATCAATACCTGGCTTTACTTGCTCTGAATAACCTGAAATCAATTGTTTTCCTTCGTGACGGAAATAAACGCCTGTTGGATCTACAGTTAGAGGAAGGTTATTATGTAAGGGTTCTTCGATATCGAACTGAATAATTTGACGTTTTAAAGGTACGATTGGTAAAGGTAGCGCTATTTTCTCACTTAGCGCAGCAGCCCATGGGCCAGCGCAATTAATAACAATTGGAGCATAGTAGCTTTCTCCATTCGCTAATTGTATTCCGGTGACACAATCATTGTCTTTTAGAATAGTGTCAACCTCTTCATATATATACGTAGCACCTAGATGCTTGGCCTTTTTAGCATAGCCTTGCATAACAGAGTATGGGTCAAGGTAGCCATCTTCCTCACAGTACAGCCCACCCTGTAAATCGGATATAGTTAATTCTGGAATGATAGTTAGCAGCTCTTGTGGTGTTAAAAAGTCGGAAGGAACACCAAATTGTCGCTGTCGTTCACATTGCTTTTTTAACTGGTTTACATTTTCGTCTTTGGCGAGAAACAAGTATCCTCGCTGTTTAAAATCGATCTCAGCAGTTTCTCCATGAATTGCCATGTCGGTTGGAAACGTTTTATATTTTTGTAAGCTATATCTGCTTATTTGAATATTAATAGACGTAGTAAATAATTGTCTGATACCACCAGCACTTCTAGGGGTAGAAGAAAATTCATACATCGGGTCTTTTTCTAATACAATAATTGCTCCATCGTAACCGTCATTTAATAAATTGTAGGCAACGCTTGAGCCAATTACACCGCCACCAATAATGATAATATCTGCTTTCTTACGCACGAAAATCACCTCAAGTTATATGTGGAATGATTATAACTAGTTATAACCTAAGCTAGACTGGAAAATCTATGTCAAAACTATACAAAATTTCTTAGAGAAATAATTATTTTAAATAATCAAAATTATGATAAAATATTAGAAAATACCCATATAAAAGGAAGAAAAGTAGATGGAACGTTTTGTACAATTTGCACAACGAACAGTGAAAGCGGTTTCAAAAATTTCGCCTTTTCCCATTAGCTTAAGTGATAAGAGAGGATATATTATTGGGGATACAAATGCTGAACGAATTGGAACATTACATACTCCCTCAATAGAAGTTATTAAAGAGAATCGAACCATCTTATTTGATAATGACAAAATTTCTAGTATGACGAATGTTTTACCTGGTGTAGCAGTTCCATTACATTTAGATTCTCAAACCATTGGAGTGCTAGGTATCATCGGAAATCCGTTGGAGGTTAAACCATATGCAGAGCTTATTAAGAAGTATGTGGAGATGATATGGCAAGAAACAATTCATACGCATATAGAGGACTTAGAAGCAAAAACGTTAGAGTCATTTGTGCAATATATCTTGTTAGATGGAAACCGACATAAAGAAAGAGTCGCCCACTATTGCAAGGTATTGCAGATAGAGGAAGGAATACAGCGCCTTTGTATTGTAATCAATATCGGAGATTCGTTACTTAAAAGTATACAGATGGATAAGCGACAGGCCTATTCCTTAGACTATTTGAAGAAAGAAATATTAGCGTGTATTCGAAAAACATATAATAACGACTTACATCATATTTGTACGTTTTTAAATCCAGAAAAAATTATTTTATTAAAACCGATTACGGATGACACCGTTTTTCATCAGTTTATGGCAGAATTTAAAAACAAAAGCGTACTGCTCATTAAAAGGTTGCATGATTATAATATTCATACTGTTTCCATTGCTGCTGGATATAAATATGATGCTCTTCACCTCTTGTATCAATCCTATCACGAGGCAGAGGTGCTTGTGGAATTTGCAAGTAGGCTATCTATAGAACCGGCCATCTATTCTTATTATGATTGGAATGTACTTATGCAACTTATTCCGTATCAGCTTAATTCTCAAATACAGTCGAAGTTAAACGGGCGAGTAGAACCGTTTTTTGCACATGACGATTTTATGGAGCTTAGTTATAACTTTATTGTATACTGTGATAGCAATTTAAATATAAGTAGGGCAGCAAAGTCTCTTTTTATACATCGTAATACCTTAATTTATCGTCTGAAAAAAATAGAATCAATAACCATGCTTGATTTAGGTTGTTTTGAACAGTGTATGTTACTTTATATAATTATAAAAATGAAGGAATAGCATGAGAATAAATCTGAATAATGCATTCATTTTTCAGGTTGACAATTTAATGCTATAATAAGTAGAAAGAAATGGCATAAAAATAAATAGAATTAATAAAATGTTAAATGAAATGGAAATGGATACGAACAAATTAACATGTAGACATGATGAGGTGATACTGTGAGTACGAATCGAGTACAATTAAGTAGTAAAGATATTTTAGAAAAAGATTTTAAGACAGCAATGCGGGGCTATAATCAAGAGGAAGTTGATGAATTTTTAGATTTAATTATTCAGGATTATGATGCTTTTAAGCAAGAGTTAGAAAGGCTTCAACAAGAGAATGATAGGTTGAAAAAATCATCAACCGTGGAACAGCCGCCCAAAACACGCTCTGCACAACCTAATCCTAATCCGCAAGTAAATTATGATGTTTTAAAACGATTGTCAAACTTGGAGAAGGCTGTTTTCGGAAAGAAATTCGCTGAGACAGAGAGTTAATAAGTTAAGGCAGTTGAAAAGCAAAAGCTAAATGAAAGTCATAGGGAAACTTGATTAAATCTAGTACTTATGGTATAGTAATTTGAGGAAATAAATTAAATACTCATGTGATCGCTGTATAATATATACAGAGGAAAGTCCATGCTCACACAAACTGCGATGTTTGTAGTGTTCGTGCTTGACGAATTCATAAGTCAAGGTAACCATTTGGTTAACGGCAGGATAGCTACCTACGTCTATTAGATATGGAAGCTAGCCTTGAAAGTGCCACAGTGACGTAGCTGATTTGGAAACATTTCAGGTGGAACGAGGTAAACCCCACGAGTGAGCAACCCAAATAATGGTAGGGGCACTCTTTAGTAGGGAAATGAACCGAAAAAGGGACAAGTATAAACTTGTAGATAGATGATTACAACCGGCGTACGAGGTTGACCACCGATGGCAGTACAATGGAACAGAACATGGCTTATCGAGTATTTAATTGGTCTATGACGAGGAAATAAACCTTTCTGATTCCCTTTTGGGTTATTGGAAAGGTTTTTTATTTTCATTAGCGTTCATAAACCGTATGTAGATATGATAAACTATGGAAAACATGATACTGATAGGAAAGGAATTAATTATATATGCAAACTGTAACATTAATTGCAACAGCAGCTATGGGATTAGAAGCAGTTGTGGCTAAAGAGGTAAATGCATTAGGCTATGAAACACACGTAGAGAACGGAAAGGTTATTTTTGAAGCGCCTATCTCTGCTATTCCTCGTTGTAATTTATGGCTACGCTCCGCTGATCGGGTTAAATTACAGGTAGGTACTTTTAAAGCTAGCTCCTTTGAGGAGTTATTTGAAGGTACCAAGTCATTGCCTTGGGAGAAATATATTGCAGAGGACGGACAAGTTCCAGTAATCGGAAAATCGGTTAAGTCTAAGCTGTATAGTGTTCCCGATTGTCAGGCCATAACAAAAAAAGCAATCGTTGAACGGTTAAAATTAAAGTATGGAATTGTTTCTAAATTACCTGAGTCTGGTGCTATGTTTAAAGTTGAGATTGCTCTTTTGAAGGATGAAGCTACTCTGACGATTGATACTTCTGGCACAGGATTACATAAAAGAGGATATCGAGTAGGGCAGGGGGATGCCCCTTTAAAGGAAACCCTTGCTGCATCTTTAATTATGCTAACTAACTGGCATGCAGATGAAACATTAATAGATCCCTTTTGTGGGTCAGGAACGATTGCTATTGAAGCTGCGTTAATTGGTCAGAATATTGCACCTGGCTTTAACCGTGAGTTTGCTTCAGAAGAATGGAGCTTCATAAAAAGAAAGCATTGGGAGGATGCTTTTCAAGAAGCAGAAGATAAAGCAAACTATGATCAAAAGTTAGAAATTATCGGCTCTGACATTGATCATAAAATGATAGACATTGCAAAGCAAAATGCGATGGAATCAGGATTAGGGGACTTGATAACATGGAAGCAGATGCAAGTAAAGGATTTAACGATTCGCAAGCATAATGGTTATCTTATTGGCAATCCTCCATATGGACAAAGGCTTGGTGATTATAAGCATGCTGCAAAAATTGCTAATGATTTAGGCTCTGTTATGAAACATCATGAAAGCTGGAGCATTTATATACTAACCGCTTACGAAAACTTTGAAAAAGCATTTGGTCAAAGAGCGACGAAGAAACGAAAGTTATTTAATGGATATATCCGAACAGATTATTATCAATATTTTGGTAAAAAGGTGAGGGAGGATTTGGAATGACAACTATAAATACCGTAGAGAAAGACTTTAGACATTACTTACGTGAAATAAGTGCTTATAATGAGTCATTGATGCTAATTCATTGGGATATGCGTACCAAAATACCTAATCATGGTGTCGAACAACGTTCTGAAGTTGCTGGTTTTCTGGGAGAAAAGATTCATAAGCTGGAAACTTCTGATAAAATGAAACATTTTATTGATGCTTTAAAAAATGATACGACTGATCCAATATTAAAAAGGACAGTTGAGGTTTGTGAGGAAAATTATGAAAGAAATCGTAAAATACCTCATGAACTGTATAGAGAATTTATTATGACGCAATCCAAATCTGAAGCCGTCTGGCAAGAAGCTAGGCAAAACGATGATTTCCAATTGTTTCAACCATATTTAGAGAAACTAGTCGATTATAATAAACAATTTGCTACTTATTGGGGATATGAGCATAATATCTATGATGCATTACTACATAACTTCGAGCCTGGGGTAACAACAACGATGTTAGATGAGGTTTTTCCTGCATTGCGCACATCGTTAGTATCTCTATTGGATCAAATCAAAGCAAGTCCTGTAAAGCCTGACACCGATGTTTTGCAAGCACATTTTCCTAAAAATGATCAGGAAGCCTTTACCAAAATAATTTTAAAGCAAATGGGCTATGATTTTCAATCTGGTCGATTAGACGAAACCATTCATCCCTTTGCAATTGCGCTCAATCGAAATGATGTACGAATTACTACAAGATACGATGAAAACGATTTTAGAATGGCGATCTTTGGGACTATTCATGAAGGCGGACATGCATTATACGAACAAAATATTGCAGAAAGCTTAATGAATACACCGCTTGCAACAGGAACGTCAATGGGAATTCATGAATCACAATCATTATTTTGGGAAAACTTTATAGCAAGGAGTCATACATTTTGGGAAGCTAATTATCAAGAGTTTCAATCATATGCCCCCCAGCACTTTAGGGATGTAGAGTTGGACCAATTCTTTCGTGCAGTAAATGAAGTGAAGCCCTCATTCATACGCATTGAAGCAGATGAATTAACCTATTCACTTCATATCATGGTACGTTACGAGCTTGAAAAAGCTTTGATTAATGGAGAGATTAACGTGCAAGATTTACCTAAGCTATGGAATGAGAAAATGGTGGCTTATTTAGGAATAAACCCTCCAACTAATAGAGAAGGAGTCCTTCAGGATATCCATTGGGCAGGAGGCGATTTTGGTTATTTTCCTTCGTATGCATTAGGGTATATGTATGCTGCACAGTTGAATCACACCTTAAGAAGTGAAGTAAACGTTGATGAAATTATTATGACCGGAGACTGTCGTAGAATTAAACAATGGTTATCCGAAGCTGTACATCAACATGGCAAGATGAAGAAACCACTTGAAATTATCAAGGATGTTACAAACGAAGGATTAAATCCTGATTACTTAGTAAGATACTTAAAGCAAAAGTATGCAGCTATTTATCAGTTTTAACTAAGTTGAGCTGTTTGCTTTCTAAAAGAAGGAGTATTCCATGACATATATTTGTTCAACAGGACTCGGTATTCCTAATCATCGTATGCCGCAAGAGGATGTAAAGCAAATTGTGCAAAAAGTATTTACGTATTCCCTTCGACAACGATCACGGCTGCTTCCGGTATTTGACAATGCGCAGGTCAATGAGCGCCAATTTGTTGTTGACTCAGAATGGTTTTTACGAGATCACTCCTTTAAGGAAAGAAACGAGCTTTATACGACCTATGCAAAAGAGTATGCCCTGCGCGCAATAGACGATTGTTTAACGAATCAACAATTTTTAGAAGAACCTGTTTTGTATGAGGAAATAGATATGATCATATTTGTGTCTAGTACAGGTATAGCAACGCCGTCTATGGATATTCATCTATTTAATGAACGACCTTTTCGATCAGATATAAAGCGAATGCCTTTATGGGGGTTAGGCTGTGCTGGTGGGGCAATTGGATTATCAAGAGCTCATGATTGGTTAACAGCTAATCCAGATAAATCTGCATTGATTGTTTGCTGTGAACTATGTAGTTTGACGTTTCAAAAAGGGGATATGAAAAAGAGTAATATCATTGGAACAGCGTTATTTGGTGATGGAATAAGTGCGGCATTAGCGGTTGGTGAGAAGTCTTTAATATTACGCAAGAAAAAAGGTTCTATTCCCAAGCTTCTGCAATCTCATTCATACACAAAAAAAGACAGTATATCCGTAATGGGGTGGGATATAACTGATGGTGGCTTTGAGGTTGTCTTTTCGAAAAGTATACCCGCTCTAGTAGAAACGTTTTGGCGAGAGCATTTACAAATCTTGCTGCAAGCAACACGAATAAATGAACAGGATATACATTCGTTTATTGCTCATCCAGGGGGTAAAAAAGTAATCGATTCCATGGAAAAAGTTCTACAAGCCAAGCCTGAAAAATTTAAGCATTCTATTAATGTGTTACGTGATCATGGTAATATGTCATCTGCCACCGTTCTCTATGTCCTAAGTGCCTGGATGAAGGAAGCAATTTCTAAGGAAGAAAAAAGTGTAATATCAGCACTTGGCCCAGGCTTTAGCTCTGAATTAATACTTATGGAGTGGGTAGACTAATGCCATTATTTATGTGGGTTATACTGTGCTTTATTATCATACAACGATTAGTTGAGCTGAACATTGCCAAACGAAATGAAGTCTGGATAAAAGAAAGAGGTGGGGTAGAAAGAGGGGAAGAGCATTATAAGTGGTTTATCCTTGTACACAGCTTATTCTTTCTCTCGCTAATTGTCGAGGTATTACTAAGGCATCCAGCTACGTTCCAATTTAACATTTATTTGTTTGTACTGTTTCTATTGCTCCAGTTCGTACGTTTTTGGTGTATTTCATCGTTAGGTAAGTTTTGGAACACGAAAATCATAATATCTCCACAGTTCCCTTTAGTGAGGAAAGGTCCATATAAATATGTAAAACATCCCAATTATATCGTAGTGGGAATTGAATTATTGGTCATCCCCTTGTTGTTTGAGGCATATATAACGGCAGTATTGTTTCCGTTGTTGCACATCCTGTTATTAACTGTTCGAATTCCAGCAGAGGAAAATGCGTTAAAAGATACAAAGTTAACAGAATAGGAAAGAGCTGTCCATAAAGACAGCTCTTTACCTATACAGCTGAAGTATACTATTGCCATGGGGCAACGACGGTTCATCCTTCTCATGAATAAAATACTTCAGGTTAGTGACACGATTGCTCCTTCTACAGGAGTTCTATATTCCCTTGTACCTTATGGGATACTCACTCCTAGTATATTATGAATTCCCGATTGGCCAAGCAAATGGTTCGCTACCCGTTGGAGCGTGCAGAATAATATCGATAAATGGAATGGTATATGCAAATAAGATTAACCCAATTGTAATGCCAATCCAGAGCTTCCAATTTTCTAAAAATAGCGGTGTCGGTTGAGCATTCACTTCTTCTTCAGCAATTGGGAATTCTTCCTGTCCCTTCGGTGCAAAGAAAGCTAATTGCAGAAAGATATATACCATTAGTAGAATACCGATAAATAAAATAGTGCCTCCAACCGCTTGAGCAATTTGATATCCTATCCAATCTGATGCTTGGGCAGTTCCACCATATTCAGAGAAGGCAGATCTTCGCGGTGCACCTAGCAGACCAGATATATGCATGGATCCAGACATGATAGTCATCCCTACTGCCCAAATAACGGTTTGTATTAACCCTAAATTATTGATCTTCTTTGTTAGCTTTCTACCTGTTAGGTGTGGGATCAACCAATAGCTAATTCCGAAAAAGGTAAGTAAAACAGTAGTTGCTACAGTTAAGTGGAAATGACCAGTAACCCACATCGTGTTGTGAATAACGTTGTTTAATTGATGGGATGCATTGATTATTCCTCCAGTTCCTGCTGGTATGAATGCAAGCATACCTACCATAGGAGCAAAGAAACGAACGTCCTTCCAAGGTAAATGTTTAAACCAACCAAATAATCCACGAAACCCCTTCCGTCTGCCAGTTATCTCAAACATGGCAAACATAGAAAATGCTGTCATAAGTGAAGGAATGATAACCATAAATGTAAGTACAACTTGTATAAACTTCCACGTTGGGTCAATTCCAGGTTCCGTCAGCTGATGATGAAAGCCGACTGGTATAGAGAATAATAAAAATAATACAAAAGACAATCGTGCTAATGAATCACTAAAAATTTTGCCGCCAATAATCTTCGGGATTATGGCATACCAAGCCATATATGCAGGTAGTAGCCAAAAATATACAAGTGGATGACCAAAATACCAAAACAAGGTCCTACTTACTAAAACATTAATCGTTTCCGCATATCCAAGGGACCACGGAATAAATTGAACAATGACTGCGGCTGCTACACCAAGCGTTGCAATAAACCATAATACCATATTGATAACTACCATAAAGGCAAGAAGCGGTGATTTTTCATCTTTATGAGTCTTTTTCCAAACATAGAGTTGTCGGAAGTTAACAAAACAGGCAATCCAACTACCGATAATAACCAATGCCAATCCAAAATAAAATATAGGATGTGCTTGCAATGGAGCGTAAAATGTATATAGTACACTTGCTTTACCTAATAACACCATAACGGCGGCCATGACCGTACCAATTAACATGACTATAAAACTTAACCAGGCATATAATCGCTGTTTTTTTGAAATACCAACTGTTTTGGCCATCAAAGCATATTGAAAACCGATAATAAAAAAAGTAGTTAAGACGAGTCCGAGTATTACTCCATGTACCGTTAATACTTGATAATAGGTGATTCCCCATGGAAGTGAAAGGGAACCTGATCTTACAAGTGTTTGTAACAGCCCCATTAGCCCACCAATAAATAGTGAAATAAACGCAACATAGATAAAGGCCATAGTAAGTTTGGAATCAGATTTTGAAATACCAAGTTTAGTCGCAATCATTATTCATACACCTCCACAGAAGCAAACATTTGGTGATGACCCAATCCACAGTATTCATTACATACAATTGTAAATTCACCTGTCTCATCCATAACCGTTTCGTAGCGGCTAATGTAACCAGGCTCCAGCATCATATTTACATTCGTCCCAGCAACTTGATATCCATGAATTACATCTTTTGTTGTTGCTTGAAATAAAACAGTTGATCCTTTAGGAATTCTAATCTTTTTTAGCGGTTTACCATTATCATCAACACCAAAATCATAGTTAAAGGCAGAGGCAACAAAATTAACGATATACTGATCCTCTTTTACCTGTGTTACGCCTAAATTATCTGGTTGAAAGGCCTCATGACTTTCAATATTCTTTAAGTCAATTGTTTCTAAATGACTGGAAGGATGGGTGCCTTTATAAAATGCACCAACCCCAATCACAAGCAAAAATAATAGAAGTGATCCAGTTCCAAATATTAACCATACCTTCTCAAACTTATGCAAATGCATGCTAACACTCCCCCCTAAATTCATTCCAATTACCTAGATAAAAATAAGGCAAATACACCAAACCAACTAACGATAATGAAGACTCCTAGTAATAACACAGATAGTAGTGTACCTTTCAGGTTTGGCGTTTCTACACGCTCTTCAGATTTCTGCTTTTCAGCATTTTCCATTCTACTCCCCCCTCATGACTAAAGTAGTGCTTCTATTTTCATCATACACAAAACACTGCCCGAATTAGCATTGTTCGTTAGTGTTTTCACAATTTGTTCAATTATGTTCGAACCGCTCTGTGTCAGTACTTTACTAACATTTAGGTTAGAAAAGTAATTGAAGGATTTGTGAAGAAAAAGTGGCAATTAAGTGAAAAACTACCTTGTAGGAAAGAAGTAGTAGCTGTTTGAAAACAAATGTTTAAAAAGTAAGGCACATAAACAAGCTTATCCTGCTGACTTAAGCATGGCTTAGAATACGATAATTAGGTAATTAGTAAGCCTAACAGAGCAGGGAGCATATTGATAAAAGGTAAACGGAACGAAGTCAGCATGTTTTAACTTAGCAAATTTGATTAGTGTTGAAGCATCATGCAAAAATGTCGTTTGAACTAAGTATGCAAACTGCCGCGAAACCGAAATTTAGATAGAGAGGAGGGAGAGGCATGTATGAATGAATAGTATCTTATCCTATTCCTCTAAGATGTTACAGAATAAATGTAAGTTATTTTTTAGTTGTCGAAATAAAAGAACCAGTGTGAAGGAAGCCAACGAATAAGAATTTCGTCAGGTTGGGGGTCTTTGAGTATATAGATTGAAAATCGTTTAATGAGTCTATTTATTCAGGAGATACTAATGGAAGATAAAATGACTCCAAGTTAATATACATATGTATGCATATAACAAGAGGTAACTATAATACAAGAATAAATGGGGACTTGATAAGAAAAAAAGGAAGCACAATAGTTAAATAGGTTATTGTGCTTCCTTTTGCATTAATTTGTGCTATTACTTTTTTCAACATGCATGTTCTTAGCAATATACATAAATGGTGTATCGATAATTGCCACCGCGAATTTGATAACATAGGTTGTTATAAATATTTCCAACCAAATATCGAATGGATATGTTCCATAGAATGCAATAGTACAGAAAACAATCGTATCTACAAATTGACTTATCACCGTACTCCCATTATTTCTAATCCATAACTGCCGATCACTTGGAAATAGATTACGTAATTTATCATAAATCCAAACATCAAAGTATTGACTAATCATATACGCTGCTAAGCTTCCGGCCACTATTCGTGGAATTAAACTAAATATAGTCGCCAGCGCATCATGAGCAATGTCTTCAGCACCTGGTTCAAATGCTAAGGCAATTTGCATGATGATTGTCATGGTAACTAATGTTGCAAATCCCAACCATACTGCTTTTTTCGCCTCTTTTTTACCATGTTTTTCATTAATTATATCGGTAGCTAAATAAGCAGTTCCATATAGGATATTCCCAAGAGTAGCTGTTAAGCCAATTAAATCCACTGTTTTTAACACCTGAATATTGGCTATCACTGTTGCCATTCCGATCCAAACATATAAGCCTGTTCTACCAAATAGTCGATAGAACAATAGCAATAACGAAAAATTGACCAACGCAAATAAAATCCATATAAGCTCGTTAGGCATTATTATTCCTCCTTAGTTTTGGTAACGCGGGAGTTCTCGAACCGCGAAAAACACAAAAGCTATTATACGAAGAACTAACTCGAAAAGCAAGGATATTCCTATTATAACCACCAAAAAAAGCGGTAACCATTAAGATTACCGCTTTATATATTTTGATCACTATTTATTTTTTAACAACATTAGCTGCTTGTGGACCACGCTCACCTTCAACGATTTCAAAAGAAACTTCTTGTCCTTCTTCAAGTGTTTTAAAGCCTTCTTCTTGAATTGCCGAATAATGTACAAATACGTCATTTCCTTCTTCTTGCTGAATGAAGCCATATCCTTTTTCAGCATTGAACCATTTAACTACACCATTTTCCATGAATAATCCTCCTAAAAACTTTCACGTTTCTTTAAGTACAAACGTGGTAATACAAAGCAGATAGACAGAACATAAAAATAGGCAGTTTCTATAGAAGTGTAGGATCACTATTACATCCACTTCTATAGAAGCTGCCTGCGTCATTAATGAATCCGTACATCTTCTTTGCTTGTGTCTAATATAGCTTATTTACATAAGTGAGTCAAGAAAATAAGCAAGGTTATGTCGACATTTTTTCGTTACTCGTCTATAATTTGATTAGGTGAAGCGGTATCAAGAGACATGCAAGGAGAGCATGAAGGCAAGCGGCAGAATTTGCTGTAATTACTGTATGAACGATCATGATTTACATCGAAATGTAGTAGATAGGATGAAGTTATTTCCCACCATATTTATCTAAATTTTAGGAAGGGGTACTATTACATGAAAACGGATATAGAAATAGCACAGGAAGCAAAGCTAGAACCGATACATAAAATTGCTGAGAACTTGAATTTAAGTAAAGATGAATGGGAGCCGTATGGACATACAAAAGCAAAGATATCCAATCATCTTTTACATACGTTAAAGGATAAGCCAGATGGCAAAGTTATTCTTGTTACCTCTATTAACCCAACCCCTGCAGGAGAAGGGAAATCCACAGTCACAGTAGGCTTAGGACAAGCCTTGAACCAAATAGGTAAGAGAGCAGTAATTGCATTGCGTGAACCATCATTAGGTCCAGTAATGGGAATAAAGGGTGGTGCAGCAGGAGGGGGTTATTCTCAAGTATTACCAATGGAAGATATAAACCTTCATTTTACCGGAGATTTACATGCTATTACGAGTGCAAATAATGCGCTATCGGCAATGATTGACAATCATATTCATCGAGGAAATGAACTCGATCTTGATCCGAGAAGAATAGAATGGAAACGTGTCATGGATATGAATGATCGAGCATTACGTCAAATCATCGTAGGGCTAGGAGGACCATCAAAGGGTGTTCCGAGAGAAGATGGCTTTACAATTACAGTTGCATCTGAAATCATGGCCATTTTATGTTTAGCAACCGATATAGTAGATTTAAAATCACGATTTGCAAGAATTGTGATCGGCTATACCTATAATGAGCAACCCGTTACTGTGAGTGATCTTAAAGCGGAGGGAGCATTAACGTTACTCTTAAAAGATGCATTAAAGCCGAACCTTGTTCAAACGATCGAAAATACTCCTGCGATTATACATGGCGGGCCATTTGCGAATATAGCGCATGGATGTAACAGTATTATCGCTACAAAAACTGCAGCTAAACTAGGTGATTATGTTGTAACAGAAGCGGGGTTTGGTGCAGATTTAGGTGCTGAGAAGTATTTTCATATAAAATCACGTGTTGGAAACATTGACACTGCCGCAGTTGTTATTGTTGCTACAGTTCGTGCATTAAAAATGCATGGTGGGTTGGCAAAGGATAAGCTTGCCGAAGAAAATCTAGAAGCACTTAAAGCAGGTATGAAAAATCTGAAAAAACATATGGAGACGATTGAAGCGTTTGATGTTCCATTTGTAGTTGCTATCAATAAGTTTCCAACCGATACAGAAAATGAGGTCCATTTTATTGAGAACTGGTGTGAGGAACAACATGTTGAAGTAGCATTGACTGACGTATGGGCAAGTGGTGGATCAGGCGGTATTCAATTAGCTAACAAAATTATCGCTAAGACCGAAAGCAGGAAGAAAAGCTTTAAACCACTATACGAATTAGAAGATTCTATTGAAGAAAAAATTAGAAAAATAGCTCAAACAGTTTATGGAGCGAAGGATATTGAGCTTTCAAAGCATGCATCGAAGCAAATAAAGCTATTTGAAAAGCAGGGATGGAATAACCTCCCAATTTGCATGGCTAAGACACAATATTCACTTTCAGATGACCCTGCACGTGTAGGGAGACCAGAAGGTTTTACGATCACTATTAGGGAACTACGAGCATCTATAGGTGCAGGCTTTATTGTTGTATTAACAGGTGATGTATTAACGATGCCTGGACTTCCTGAAAAACCGGCAGCGCTAAATATGGACGTAACAGCAGATGGAAAGGTGAAAGGGCTGTTTTAATGGAGGCAGCTTTACAGTTAGCAAAGATAAAAGCCTATGTTTTTACTTGTTTTACGGATGATCCTACTGGCCATGATTATTATCATATGGAGCGAGTAGCACGAATGGCTAGAATAATCGCCAATAAGGAGGGCGCAGAGCCATTTATTTGTGAAGCTGCTGCTTGGCTCCATGATATAGGTGATGAAAAATTATTTCATGATTCGATCAAATCATTGAACGAAATGGATGCTTTCCTTCATTCCATAGATTTTACAAAGAGCGATATCAAGGAAATTAGGCAAATTATGAGAAATGTTTCTTTCCGAAAAGGGAGGATTCCAACTACAATGGAAGGAAAAGTCGTGCAGGATGCTGATAGACTGGATGCGATTGGTGCGATTGGCATTGCTCGAACCTTTGCTTATGGAGGTGCAAAAGGGCAACCTATATTCCATGAAACATCGAAGCATACGTCCATCCAGCATTTCTATGATAAACTATTGAAACTGAAAGGGCTGCTTCACACAGAAACAGCCCAAGAAATTGCTAACGAACGTCATCAATTTATGGAAAGATATTTAGAACAATTTTATAACGAGTGGTAAAGGTATTGCTTTACTGTACATAAGCTAAAAAGATATCCATCGTTTGATGGGTATCTTTTTCAGTAAGACTCCCACTTTATGCTATTATTGATTAACTCGCTTTGCGCCAAGGTACCTAGCTTCCCAATAAGGATTAGTTAATTCGCTAATCTCCACGCCATTCGATTCACCTGCATGGATGAATTTTCCGTCACCGATATAAATTCCCATATGGGATGGTCCTGGTTTATATGTTTCAAAAAATACGAGGTCACCGACAGAGCGATTCGAGATGGGAGTGGAAAAATTCCAAATATCACTCACGGTTCTCGGAAGCTGCACGCCTTGTTGTTGATATACATATTGAATAAAACCACTACAATCAAATCCACTAGGTGAGGTTCCTCCCCAAGTATATGGCGTACCAATTTGTGAACGAGCTTCTTGAACTATAGTCGCTCCATCATTGCCTTCTATGCGAACTTTTTTAACTTCCTTTGCTGCTTCCTGCTTTTCTTCAACAGACTCCTCATTTCTTTGCTGCACATTTTCTGACTTCTTCTTTTTTTCTACTGGTGCATTTGAGGTAAGGTAGGTATCATCAATTAAATCCATTTTATGTTCGTCTTCAGCAATTTGTAATGCTTGCTTCGTTAATGGGCCATATATTCCGTCTAATTCACCCTCATAGTATCCAAAGTATTGTAATGACTTTTGAACGATCTTTACTTTTGCGTTGTACATTCCAGGCCGGATCTCATCTGAAAAATTTTCTAACTGATCTATATATTCTTGTTCTTCATCTTTGATTATTGCTTTTAATGTATCCTCGTTAACTTTCCCATTAATCGTTAAGCTATGTTCAGCTTGAAAGTTTTTAAGTGCGTGCTCGGTTAAGATTCCAAATTTACCATCTATATTATTATCAAAATAGGATAATGTATGAAGCTTTTGTTGTAGGATGCGAATAGCTTCGCCATGTTTGCCAAACTCTAGTTGTTCTGATTCGAATAAAAGCTTATTTTGTAGTTCAGGATATGCATCAACATAGGCTACAAGTGGTTGACTTAACACGTAGCCATAAAGTAAAGAACGTTTTACTACGTGCTCTACAGTACCATTTAGCATGCAAATACCCCTTTCTAATTTATGACTGTCTCTAACAGATTTATGAGTATTTAGCATGTTTATGAGTTACGATTGTGTTACAAACGTAAACTCTAAATCTTATTAAGACTGACAATACCTCAAAAATTGGAGTGCGCCTGTTCAAATACAGTATGTTAACGTGATGTGTAAACTGCTTAAAATTGTAGTTTGTGTTACAATTAGTTGGATAGTAGATAGTAAATGGAGGAATAGATATGGTTACAGGAGAAAGGGCATATTTAGATTTATGTAATCACATTTTACATAATGGTACTAATAAACAAGATCGTACAAATACTGGTACCTATTCTGTTTTTGGTCACCAAATGCGCTTCGATTTAGCAAAAGGATTCCCATTGTTAACTACCAAAAAGGTGCCTTTTCGTTTAGTTGCAAGTGAGCTCCTATGGTTTATAAAAGGGGATACGAATATACGATACCTGCTACAAAACAACAATAATATATGGAATGAATGGGCGTTTGAAAAATGGGTTACAAGTGATAGTTATCATGGACCAGATATGACGGATTTTGGTAACCGTTCACAGCTTGATAGCCGTTTCCATGAGCAATATAAAGAGCAAATGTCCATTTTTAAAGAGCGAATTCTCGCTGATGATGCGTTTGCTAAAAAGTTTGGCGATTTAGGAGCTGTTTATGGAAAACAGTGGCGTCAATGGAAGACATCACAAAATGAGGTAATCGATCAGCTTAAAGAAGTAATCGAGAACATTAAGTACAAGCCGGATTCAAGGAGGCACATTGTATCAGCATGGAACCCTGAAGATATACCATCAATGGCTTTACCTCCATGCCATACATTATTTCAGTTTTATGTAGCAGAAGGTAAGCTTTCTTGTCAACTATATCAACGGAGTGCGGATGTATTCCTTGGCGTACCGTTTAATATTGCAAGTTATGCTTTACTTACACACCTAATTGCGCATGAATGTAATCTACAACCAGGTGAATTTGTCCATACCTTGGGGGATGCACATATATATACGAATCATATAAATCAAGTAAAGACACAGCTAAATCGTGAAATAAGAAGCTTTCCAACATTACAATTAAATGCAGAAAAAACGTCTATATTTGATTTCGAACTTTCTGATTTTGAAATATTGGATTACAACCCACATCCAGCCATCAAGGCACCGATAGCTGTGTAAGCAACTGTTAGATATTAGGAGGACAAAGAATGATATCATTATTATTGGCAATGGATCGCAATCATGTCATCGGTGTAGATAATGATTTACCATGGCGATTACCAAAGGATCTACGCTTTTTTAAGGAAAAGACAGTCAATCAAACTATCATTATGGGGAGAAAAACGTATGATTCATTAGGACGTAGTTTACCCAACCGTACAAATGTTGTGCTTACGAGAGGGGATAATGATTTCCCTGACGATGTCCAAGTAATTGATAGCTTAGATCATATTAAACAGTGGAGTGAGAACCACCCTGATCAGGAATATTTTATCATTGGTGGTGGAAAAATATTTGAGCAGGCGATGATGATAGCTGACAGAATGTATATTACGTGGATTAATCATTCTTTTGATGGGGATACATATTTTCCTACATTCTCAGAAAAAGAATGGAGGCTTACTTCTAAGGTTAAAGGGGAAAGAAATGATACAAATCCTTACGAATATTACTTTTTACAGTATGATCGAATTTAAGTAGTAGGGAGGAACGAATGGATACTTGTGGGGTAATACTTGCTGGTGGTAAATCTCGGCGAATGGGAACAAATAAGTCTTTATTGAAAATTGGCAATCAAACGGTGATAAATCGTATCTTTCTTGAATTGATGAAGGTGACGAATTGCTTATCCATTGTTACACATCAGCCCCAGCTTTATAACGATTTACCAGCTCGATTTGTAACAGATAGGTATCAAGAAAGTGGACCATTAGCAGGCATAGAAGCAGCGCTTTATTATAATAAAGCGGATGTTTTTATCATCACTGCCTGTGATATGCCGTTTATCCAATATCCGATTTTACAATATATGATAGACAACCTGGAAGACTATGATGGTGTTGTACCCGTTTATCAAACACATATGCATCCTTTAGCAGCTGTTTATAAAAAATCAGTGCTTGAAGAGGTACAAAAGCAACTGGATAAGGGTGAACGAAAAGTTACTGGTTTTTTTGAGGAGATGAATATTCGCTTTATCCATGATTTTCATGGATTCCCACGTGATCAAGTAGAACGTCATTTTTTCAATATGAATACGCCAGAACAATATGAACACGCTAAGACAATGAGACTTGTTTAAGAGAAGAAAAACATGTTACACTAAAAGCGCTTTATACTTAATCATTGAACACGCTATGAATTTTTTTACAAAGGATATTTGTTTTTTGAAATTTTGATTATAATAAGATTAATTATGAAAAGAAGGTGTGAAGATGTTTTCTAGTATAGGTTTTCCTGGACTAATCTTGATTTTAATCATCGCATTAGTAATATTCGGTCCGAAAAAGTTGCCGGAGATTGGTAAAGCGGCAGGACAAACGTTAAAGGAATTTAAAACTTCTGCAAATGAATTAACTAGTGATGTTACAGATGAAATAAAGGAAACAAAAGATATTATTACTGATCAAAAAAGCAGTAAATAACATAAGGGAGTGAAGGGAATGTTCTCAAGTATTGGTGTTCCTGGGTTAATCTTAATTTTAATCATAGCGCTCGTTGTATTTGGTCCTTCTAAACTTCCAGAGATCGGTAAAGCATTTGGAAGTTCGTTAAAAGAATTTAAAAATGCTACGAAGGATATCGTCACCGATGATGATGCTAGTAAAACGGAAAAGCAAACATCTAGTAAAAGCTGATATGCGAAGGTGTAAGGTATAACCCTTGCATCTTCTTTTATGTAGGTACTATGTACAAGGTTTATGTAAGTAGGAGAGTGAAAGGATGCCTAACAACGTATCAATGGATGAAAAGGAAATGAACCTTACAGATCATCTATCGGAGTTAAGAAATAGGATAATAATTATTGCTGTTTTTTTCATTTTATTCTTTATTGGTGGATTTGTGTTCTCCAAAGATATATATTCTTTTTTTCAAAGTGATTTGGACTTTAAATTAACTGTAATAAGTCCGGGTGAAATTATCTGGATTCATTTTACGCTCGCGGGGATAGTGGCAATTGCTTGCACCATTCCAATTTTTGCATTACAGGTTTGGTTGTTTGTTAGACCAGGTTTAACACAGTCGGAAAGGAAAGCAACATTAGCATATATACCTGCCGTCTTTCTTTTATTTATTGCGGGATTAGTATTTGGGTATTATATGTTCATTGAGTTAATTCTTCCATTTCTTTTGTCCTTAAATGATGGAATGTTTAATGAAATGTTCACCGTTGATCGTTATTTTAAGTTTCTTATACGTGTTACGTTGCCATTTGCTGTGTTGTTTGAAATACCAGTAATTGCTATGTTCCTTACTGCTTTAGGAGTACTAACACCGGATTTTATGCGTAAAACGCGTAAATATGCTTATTTAATCCTTGTTATTATCGGAACAATAGTTACGCCACCGGATTTTATATTGCAGCTTGTTGTAGCAGTACCATTAATTATTTTGTATGAGATTAGTATTTATTTAGCTGCTGTTGTGTACCGGCGTAAGCTGAAAAAACATAAAGAATTCATGGAAAGTGATCGTTTAGATGGATGAGGTGAATCGGATTGCGTTCTTTTTATCATTTTTTAATGACATATCGGGGAAAGAAAAATCCAGATGAAAAAAGTCGTTTAGCAGATTGGGCCTTTGCGGATCATTATTTTCCAAAGCACGCGATGGAATATGATGAAATAAGTAGCTACCTTGAATATAATAGCCCATTTCCTACAGCAGTAACCGTGTTTGATGAGCTTTGGGATATATATAGGATACATGAACATGAGAGTCGTTAGAATTGTTTCTAGCGTCTTTTTTTGTGCAATATAAGCTAATTAATTCCTTCATGTCTTTTTTACTCTGCCTCTATATTTTCCTGCACAGTTACGAAATCTCAGTTCACATTCTAATTGGTTGATCTAAGCCATGACAGTCATTAATAAAAACTCCATATATGGTTGTCTCCAGATAAAGCTAACCAGGTATCTTTCATAGACGAGCAATCTAAATCCCCTTAGAAAAGTAATATTAGGAATTGTAACTATAATTATATTGGTAAAATAATATATAATTTACTAATTTTTTGAAAAAATGATTGACTAAACCCATTAACATCATTAGTATGTAATTTATTAAGTACTCTAAATTTTATATTTGAAAGAAAGGAGGAATATGTTAATAAATTAATTTACATAGTATTCATTCTTCGTAGAGTTCTAATTAACATTGAGTTTACTAGAGATTAAGAAGGAGGACTTGTTATGTACGCTGAATTATTGAAAAACAAAATTCAATTACTAAAAGAAAGTGGACAATATCGTGAATTCGTTACTATTAATCGAATACGCGGTCAATATCCCCTGGCTACGTTAAGTGGTAAAAAGAATGATCAATCCGTTGTTGTCTGGTGTAGTAACGACTATTTGGGTATGTCTCAGCATCCCCTAGTAACCGCAGCTGCTCAGGAAGCTATCCAGTTGTTCGGGGTAGGCTCAGGTGGTTCGAGGAACATAGGAGGAACCCATAAACATTATAATAGGTTAGAATCGTCACTTGCGGATTGGCACAACAAAGAGGCAGCGTTAGTTTTTCCAACAGGCTATGGATCAAATGATGCCACATTACAGTGCTTACTTCGTCTGTTGCCGGACTGCACCATATTTTCTGACGAACTTAATCATGCTTCAATCATTAATGGAATTCGTAGTACTAAGGCTGCCTGTGCAGTTTTCCGACATAATGATGTGAGTCATTTAGAAGAACTACTTGTAGAACAGCCAATTGATCAACCAAAAATTATTGTTTTTGAATCCGTTTATTCCATGGACGGAGATGTCTCTCCAATTAAAGAAATTTGCGACCTTGCAGAACAGTATAATGCTTTAACATTTATCGATGAGGTCCATGCTATCGGTATGTATGGTCCAAGAGGAGCGGGGAAAGCTGCGGAATTAGGAATAGAACATCGTCTTGATATAATTCAAGGAACTATGGCGAAAGGAATTGGTGTTATAGGTGGGTATATTGCTGCATCAAATGAGATAATTGACGTCATTCGATCTTTTGCATCCGGGTTCATTTTTACTACATCTTTGCCCCCATCTATTGTGGCAGCTTGTAATGCCAGTCTTGAGCATTTAAAAGCATCAAATCATGAGAGAGATGTTTTACATAGAAAGACGAAAATATTGAGAGAGGAACTCAATCGTGCGGGCATCCCTATAATGAAATCTAGTGAAACTCATATCCTCCCTGTCTTAATCGGTGAAGCTCAAAAGTGCAAGGATGCGGCAAAGCGCTTACTAGAAAGGCATCGTGTCTACTTACAGCCTATTAACTCACCAACCGTTCCTGTCGGAACAGAGCGCTTTCGTGTTAACGTTACTCCTAATCATACTGAGGAGCAAATCTTACAATTAAAAGATGCTTTGATTGAGGTTTTTAATCATTTTGATATTGTGTTTGTGGAACAGTCAGATGTGACTATGCAATGACTATTTTTATGTACATTTTCTGTCTCCTTGTATGGGGGTTAAACTTTATAGCTGTTAAAATTCAAGGTACACCTATCAGTCTTGAAGTGTCATTAACCTACCGTATTGCAGGGGCTGCGTTGTTATTTGTTATCCTGGCTTGTTTGTATCGGCCATCTGGCCGACCTTCACGCAGGGATACTTTACCCATTATTATATTTGGGGCTTGTAACTTTGCTTTGAGTTATCTTTTATTATATTATGGCACAATCTGGAGTTCTGCAGCGCTGGTGACTCTTATGTTTTCTATGAAAGCTATATTGACTCCTATTGCATTGCGCGTATTTCTAGGGGAGAGGTTACACCTTAGAATACTTATAGGTGGAATAATTGGTATGATTGCAGTATGTATTGTTATTTATCCTCTTTTATCCGAGCAATTTAATCTTGCTCAATTAAAAGGGGTAGGTGTCGCATTACTCGGTACCTTATTAACATCGGTAGGTGATGCAAGTTCAGCACGAAATGCCAACCGAGGAATTAATCCTGTCTACTCAAATAGTTTCGGTGGAGTAGTAGCAGCACTCCTATTATTTATTATTTGTACTTTCCAAGGTCAGGATTTCTACCTCCCAACATCAATTTCTTATCTTGGTGCATTGGTATGGTTAACAGTTTTTGCGTCCTTTGTTGCATGGATGTTCTACCTTAAACTTGTAGAACGAATCGGAGCGTCCTTAAGCAGCTACATGGTAGCTCTTTTTCCTGCTATCGGAGGGATTGCCTCCGTAATAATCGGGGACTCCCAACCAACTTTATACTTATTTTTTGGATGTCTATTCGGTTGTATTGGCGCTGCAATCGCAATGGGGCTTCGCTTTCCTTCTAATAGAAGTGATAAAAAAGTTAAACAGCATCAGTTATACTCTGATAAAAAAGTAAACTAATGAGCTGATTTTATAATTTCCTAAATTGTTAATAAACGAAAGATAATTATTTTAAAATAATTAGGTGGTTACCCCAAAAGTTAGAGTTTATACTGTGTAGCTGATTGGCTGGATTGAGTGCGATATTCATCTATATATAAGGAATAACTAAAGCTTTTTCGTTGTTAGATAATATAATGATAAGCGTATGTGGTTTTCTAGCTTCCTCCTATTTACGCTAATACTAGCATGGAACTGTATGGTTTTCCTCCAGTTCGGTATTTTAATCAAACGTTTGTTTAATATTTATTATTTCAGTAAATAAACCAGAATTCGGCAAAAATGGCACTGGATTTAGGGAAACATGTTAGTTTGTGCGGTTGCCCGGGAAATATTTCACTCATATGTATGATATACAGTTCTATAAGAACTACCGCCTACACCTTTTTTCTGGGTTTACGTACAATACTATAAATGATTTAGTTAGGTATAGGGGGTAATGATATGGTATTTCCATCTAATCAGCCAGGTAATTTTCCGTTTAATATGCAGCAAGTAAATCCAGGAAATATGATGTACGGTAATCAATTTCCGAGAGCTTTTCCAGGAAGGGGGTTTCCAGGGGCATCCATACCTGGAGCTCAACAAGCCGGAGGAGGCAATTTACGAAATCTGCTTAGCTTTTTACGACCGCAATCTGCTGCTGGAACAGGTGCTGGATTTTTAAGCAATGGGGTAGGTGGTCTGTCTGGAACATTAAATAATGTTCAACAAGTTTTAAAAACGGTGCAAAGTGCTGCACCGATCGTGCAAGAATATGGGCCTATGGTGAAAAATTTACCTGCTATGTATAGAATGATGAAAGCATTCAATTCAATGGAAAGTGGAGATGGTAATCAAAATGATTCTGATGAACAGTCTACCGAAGAGGATTCCCTTATCGAAAGTAGTGCAGAACTGTCAGAAGATGCATTACAACTGACATCAACGGATCGCGTTTCCGAGCGAAATTCACAGCCTGGTCAGTCTGTTCCGAAGCTGTTTATTTAATTTTTAAGGCTCCCAGCTTGATTTTTTCTTCTATAAAAGGAAAAATAGAAGAAAATGCTGAAAAGGGAATGATATATGTGCGTAATACAACGAAAGAGTTTGCGACTTTCGCTGGGGGTTGCTTTTGGTGCATGGTCGAGCCATTCGATGAACGTCCTGGTATTATCAGCGTAACATCGGGTTATACTGGTGGCACCGTAGAAAATCCTACTTATGAACAGGTTTGCTCCAATACAACTGGCCATGTGGAGGCTGTACAAATTGAGTTCGATTCATCTATAATGCCATATAAAAAGTTAGTTGAAACATTCTGGCAACAAATCGACCCTACAGATCCTTATGGTCAGTTTCATGATCGTGGAGAATCATATCAAACTGCTATATTCTATCATACTGATGAGCAAAAGCAGATAGCCGAAGCATCTAAACAAGAATTAGAAAATAGCGGAAGATTTTCAAAGCCAATCGTCACCAAAATACTTCCTGCAAAGCCATTTTATCCAGCTGAGGAAGAGCATCAAGATTATTATAAAAAGCAATCCTTTCATTATAGATTGTATAAAAAAGGATCGGGTAGGGAGGATTTCATAAAGAAAAACTGGCGAAATAAACTTGATAAAAGTAAGTTAAAAAAACAATTAACATCCATTCAATTCCATGTAACACAGGAAAATGGAACAGAGAGACCATTTCAAAATGAATACTGGAATAATGAAGAGGAAGGGATTTATGTAGATATTGTTTCTGGGGAACCCCTGTTTTCTTCTACGGATCAATATGATGCGGGATGTGGTTGGCCAAGCTTTACCAAGCCCATTGATTTGTATCAGTTGAAAAAGGAAATAGATTCGACGCATGGAATGGTAAGAACGGAAGTAAGAAGTAAAACCGCGGATTCCCATTTAGGTCATGTATTTGAGGATGGTCCAAAGGATAAAGGCGGACTTCGATATTGTATAAATTCCGCAGCCATGCGATTTATACCTAAGGACAGGCTAAGGGAAGAAGGGTATGAGGAATATCTACGTTTGTTCGAGTAAACGACAAGTTGACAATATAAATATTATGTAAACTTAAAAAGGGGAGTAACGATTATGATTCATCTAAATTGGGAAGAACGAGAGACAATCAAACGACTAAAATGCGTACATGCTGATGCAAAGAAATTTATTGTGGACAATAAGCTCACACCAGGAAAAGTATATGATGTAAAGAATGAGACGGATGAATTCTACTTTATCATTGACAACAGTGAACGAATTGCTGGATTTAGAAAAGAATACTTTGAAGAGGTAAAATAACAGGGGAATTTCCCTGTTATTTTTATACATGAATACTAATATTTCATAAAAAATGGTATACTAAAGATAATTGGTGTTATCATACTATTCTGTTTTAAATGGAGGGTAATGAATGGAACAAGCAAATTTAACAGAAAAAAAGATTTATTTGGTGCGACATTGTTCAGCTCATGGTCAACATAGAGACTCTCCATTAACAACGAATGGTTTACAACAAGCAAATCAGCTAGCTGAATTCTTTTCGAATTTAGATGAGGAAATTGATCATATTATTTCTAGCCCTTATCTACGAGCAGTCGATAGTATTAAGCCCTTTGCAAATAAAGCTCAACTTACAATACATGTTGACGAGCGGTTAAAAGAACGAATATTAAGTGAAGATCCAATAGACGATTGGCTAGATGTCCTGGAACATTCGTTTCAAGAGTTGGATTTTTCACTACCTGGTGGAGAGTCCTCCAATGATGCAATTGAGCGTGCGCATGAAGTGATTGATCAGATGAAATCGACAACTTTTCGTAATATTGTTATTGTTAGTCATGGAAATCTACTTTCTCTATTACTTCACCGATATGATCAAGCTTTTGGTTTTGATACATGGAAAGCAATGCAAAATCCTGATGTTTACACATTGCAATTAGGAAGACAAATAGTCCGACCAGTACAAGTGGATTGGAAATCAGATTTATAGGTAAAGATTTGCTAATAAAATTCCTAATGTCTCCTCGTATATCTCAGGGAATTGTTCAAACGGCAATGGATTAACACCCGTACCTAATTCAATTGTGAAACCAGGCTTTCTGAATTCTTGGATAAACCAATCCCTATAGCCTGCATAACTGTCAATATATTGCACAGGAAGGTATCCACTGACACGTGCATACTCATTAACAATTTGTTCAGATTCAGGAGGTTCAAGTCCTTCAAACCCCCAATAAATTTCTTCACCTTGTGTATGTAAAGCATTGACAATGGAGAAATTCCTTTCATTGGCCAAATCTGCCATTGTTATTGCTTCCGGCTCAGTCATGGGTGCATAACCTGGGAAATCTCGTGGTTGAGGTGAAGTTGGTTTTCTCTCTACTTCTGTTTCCCAACGTGCAGGATATTGTTTGTTTAAATCCACTCCTTTAATATTTGCTTTCCAATTTGAAAAATTAGTGTTTTGATGATTCATTTCTAATACTTTTGTTTCATAATCTCCTGCAGCTTTTGCTCCATTAATAACGAGATTAACTCCATCAGGATTTACCATTGGCACTACGGATAGTTGAGTCGTTTGGTATAAAGGTAGAGTGAATCTGCCACGAATGGGATTGTGATTGGTTAGCGATAGTGCATACTCATTAATGAATTTCATAATAACAGAAGTAGTTATCCATTCATTTCCATGGAAGGAGCCGTTTAAATGAACGTCGTTTGAACCTCTTCCAATTTGCAACTCTACAATTTCCTTTCCCATTACAGACTTCCCAATGGATTGTTGAAACATAAACGGATAAATAGCTTGTAAGTTATGTAAATCCTGTTGAAACTTTTCATACGTATACTTGTTTAAATCTGTAATAATCGCGGATCTAACTTTCTCTGGAAGTAGAATGGTTTTTCCGATTTGTAAATTCATCGGTTGGATCGTTGGGTTCAATAAAGCAATACTATCTACAGGTATATTATTGGTTATTGCTATTGTCCACAATGAATCATTTGGCTGAATAGAGTAAGTGATCGTACGGTATCCTGGTAGCAATACTTGCATGCCGGGTTGGAGCTGGTTTACATTTACCCCAGGATTTGAATCTTCGACTAGTGGTAGCGGAATACCAAACAGCTGGCTATAGTACCATAAAGTATCCCCTTGGCGAACAGTAATTTCCATCGTATTCTCTCCCTAATAGAACGAATACTAAATCATATGTTTATATTAGTGAAAAATGTGTAGAATGATGGAATAATCCATAGGAAATTCAACAATATTACTTTTATTTTTCAACTTATATGCGTTATAATAACAATTACATCATAAGCTATTTTGTAATGAGTTTACTGATCGGAAGAAGGAGGAGAGAAACTTGGCATTTATTATTACATCACCTTGTAAAGATGAAAAAGCAGGAGAATGCGTAGAAGTTTGTCCTGTTGATTGTATAGAAGAGGGAAAAGACATGTTCTTTATCGATCCAGATATTTGCATTGATTGTGGAGCTTGTGAAGCTGTTTGTCCTGTTGAGGCCATTTACATGGAAGATGAAGTACCAGAAGAAGAAAATGAATATATTGCATTAAATCGTAAGTTTTTTGAAGAACAATAATGAACAAGCCGTATCCTATGTATTTGTAGGACGGCTTGTTTTCAATTGACATATCATGAATCCTTGAAATACAAGCCTGCTTCCTCTAATGCACGTTTAAGTATAGGTATACTGCTTGGACCTATGCCATGTAGCTTTAGAATTTCGCGCTCCGTATAATCAGAAAGTGTTTCTAGTGTAGTAATGTGTTCATTTTCAAGTGCTCTCCTTGCTGGTGCTACAAGACGTGATAGAAATCCTGTACGTGGTGCTCGTTCTGCCTCGCAAATAGGACAGCTAGCACAATCTGAACTTTTATAGTATGTATGGCCATTGCTACATGTCCTAAGCGTTTCTTTAGAACGGGTCGTCATCTGTTAATCCCCCTTTTAACGGTAATTGCTTGTCAGGTAAATGTTATCGTATTCATTATTTGCTAAATGGATTATCTATATTAGTTTTTAATAGAAAAGTTTCTATAACCATAATTTTTATGAGTTGACGTCTGATCAATCTGCTCAACGCGAATAACAGGTGTTAATCCGTTTTTCAATGCTTGAATAAACTGATCTACTTGATCCATGTTACCTTCAGCATCTAATTCGACTGTACCATCCTCATTATTCCTTATCCAACCAGTTACTCCTAATTCATCAGCTTTTTGTTTAGCGGTATATCGAAAACCCACTCCTTGTACTCGTCCACTTATGATAGCATGTGTCCTCAATATCATCACCTCACGTAACATTTATCCTTACATGAAAATTATACACTTAATTATATCATCATTAACTGAATAGAGTTAAATAAAAAGGAGTAGGTAGGTTAATACTATAGATAACTAAGCAATAGGAGTGGGAATATTGACGAAAACACAGATGCCTCCTGAATCACATTCGTTTTGGAGAGAAACATCATTACCGAGCTTTCCAACGTTAGAATCATCTGTACATACAGATGTTGGAATTGTTGGTGGCGGCATTACCGGAATTACTGCTGCATATATTTTAGCAAAGCAAAACATCAACGTAACACTAATTGATGCAGATGTAATCGTAAATGGCACAACTGGTCATACTACTGCTAAAATTACTGCTCAACACGGATTAATTTATGATGAATTAATCAAGCATTTTGGTTTTGATAAGGCTAAATTGTATTATAAAGCTATGATGGAGGCTAAACAATTTATTGAAGATACGATAAAACAGCTGGATATTGATTGTGATTACAAAAAAGAAGATGCTTATATATATACAAATTCTGATCAATGGAAGTTGGATTTAGAGAAAGAAAAGCAGGCGTATGACCAGTTAAATATCGAACATGAATGGTCAAAGGAAATGCCACTAGACATTCCAATTAAGTTTGTTCTGCAAATGAAAAATCAGGCGCAATTTCATCCATTAAAATATTTAAATAAGATGGTTCATGCGTGTAAGGAGCTTGGCGTACAATTTTATGAACATACGACAGCTATCGATGTTGAATATAATAAATATCCATCTATCGTGACTAAAAGAGGACATCGGATCAAGTGTAAACAGGTTATTTGTGCATCTCATTTCCCTTTTTATGACCGAAATAGCTTTTATTTTGCTAGAATGTATACGGAACGAGCTTATATACTAGCTATACAATCAAATAAACCGTTTCCAGGTGGGATGTATATTAATGCGGAGTCACCAACAAGATCGGTACGATCAACCAAGTGGAATGGGGAAGACCTATGGCTAATTAGTGGCGAAAATCATAAAACTGGACAAGGGAAATCAACACGTAGTCATTTTAAAGCATTACAAACGTTTGCAGAAGAATATTTTCATGTGGATCAGATAAAATATCGATGGTCGGCACAGGATATAACTACCTTAGACAAAGTTCCTTATATAGGGCCTATTAAAAAATCAGAAGACGCGGTTTTTGTTGCAACCGGATTTCGTAAGTGGGGGATGACTAATGGTACGGTTGCTGCAAAAATAATTAGCGATTACATCTTGAAGCAGTCAAGTCCATATCACGAATTATTTACACCGTTAAGGTTTAAAGCAGATCCATCCATTCGAAAATTCGCACAAATGAATGCAGATGTAGCAAAGCATATGATTCAGGGAAAGCTTGATAATACTAGAAATAATTCGATTGAATTGGCTAGAGACCAAGCAACTGTAACACGAATTAATGGAAATCGTACGGGTGTATATAAAGATACTGAAAATAATTTGCACGCTGTTGATACAACATGCACGCATTTAGGCTGTGAGGTTGAATGGAATTCTGCTGAGCGCACGTGGGATTGTCCTTGCCATGGTTCCAGATTTTCCTATTCAGGAGAAGTGATCGATGGGCCAGCAAAACAGCCTTTAAAACAAATTGATCCATCTAAATTAAATTGAGTTAGAAACTGAATAAAATCGCTATTGGATCTCATAGCGATTTTATTTAATATCTCACTATCTTAACAATACTTAGTTTATGAGATGGAAAATAAATTTTATCACTAACTTCCTATAATATATATTATGTAAACTAGAATTTTCAAATGAACTAAATATAAAAAAGAAACTTCTCTTTCATTACAATTGGAGTTTGCTCATGCAAGTCGTTCATGTATAATTCCGTACTTCAAATTGTCACACATAATCTATTTGAACATCTTTTTTCTTTAATATATTTCCTATTGCACATCCTTTATTTACGGCCGTAGATCTTCGATTTACTAATTGTATTTGCTCCTCTGCATGAGGAGTTGATTGCTTTTGAATCCATCGTAAACTGTACAATTGGCATCTTTCTTGTATCAAAAATTACGTGTCTAACAAAATATTAAATTTATTTTTAAGTATTTGATGATATTGTTGCTATGTTATTTCTTTTTAGATTTCTTTCCATGCAAGATTTCTGTAAAACTTAGTGCAATATGACCGTGATCAATTAATTTGCAAATAATACTCCCCTTATTTACTGGCGATTCAGGATGCTCTATTACCATATTTTGTATATAATTCACTTTTTTGTCATTAATCGCGTTTAAATAAAAAGCATAACCAATAGACCAGGTGTCAGTAAGGTCTGAATCGAGAAAATGCGAGGTTTCCCCATTCTTCCCTTTTTTCATTTCTAATACATGCGTTCCTTTTTCTGTATTCACAAGGAAATAAATTCACTATTTGTAAAATAATGGTATGTAAATCTTCAAATTTCACATTTTCTTTTGGTGTAATTTGTAATTTTGAGAAAAACTTTTTTTGTAATTCAGTTAACACTATATCTCACCTTCCATTTACAGAAAAAATATGCGTTTAAATATATGACAAATAGTATGTACGGTATACAACTTGACATATGTCAGTGTCTGTGTCGCACTACTTATTAGAAGCCGATTTGAATAGAAATCGGCTTCCTACTTAATGAAGCTTAAAACAAAGATATCTTTACATCTTTATTAAGGGTACGTTTTAATCAGCAATTTTTTCAATAGTAGGCATAACAGCAATTGGTGGAATGGAGAAAGTCCAACCTGCTGAGAGTATATTTACCTTTTCACCTAATTGATAATGATCCTCAGCATAAATAGGAACTCTTAAAATTTTATTTTGAGAAGCCAATTCCCACCAATCATCTTGATACGAAAGTGCTTCTTCTTTTGTAGTTGTATTTGCAACAACTAGATAATTACCATCCACTGAAATAACATAACCTGTAAAGGGTATTTGTTCTTGTTTCTTGATCGTAGTATGTGTTGTATAATTCGCGGAAGCCTCATTAGAATCCGCAAAAGCGGGAGTAATGCCAACAGTTAATCCACAACCTAGTGCTACAGTAGTTGTTACGGTTACTAGTTTTTTTGTAAACATAATAAATAATGATCTCCTTTATAATATATTTTTTTCGTACGTTTATATATTTCTATTTAAATATGTTTAAACCTCTATATATTCAAAAATTTAACAGTTTTGTAACAAATATTATAATATGTGATATAATGCTAGATTATTTTTTCAGACTAGTAATTAAAAAAAGCCTCCGTGAGGAAGCTGAGTAGTTACTACTTTATAGAATATATCGACATTTATTATTTTATCGTATTTAATCTTTACTAAATTTATACGCAAATATACCAATAAACCTTTTCAAGAAATGAGAAAATAACACCAATGTCAATAAATTACGTTCATTATAAATAAATTTAGTAAATATTTGCCACATTTTTATCTGGTCTTAAAATGTACAACTTCTTTTTTTGGATATGGTAACCCCTATTTAAAGTTATATTCTGTTACGATTTTCTCTCTGCCTGTTACGAGATCATTAAAATATTCATATAAATTAATACCAAGATAGGAGCCGGATATATTAAATACGTTAGTAAAGCCTAAGTTTTGTAAGGCCATTACCATGTTATAACTACGTTGACCTGAGCGACAATGAACATAAACTGGTTTATCTTTTGGAATTTCATCAAGCCTATTTCTAAATTCACTTAATGGAATATTGATTGCATTTTTTAAATGGCCAGCATGATATTCATTTTTTTCACGAGCATCAATAATGAATGCACTATTCTCCACTAGTTCACGAACTTGAGAGACTTTTACTTCACGATATTTTCCGTTTAATTGATTTAGTGCCACTAGTGCCGCATGATTTACAACATCCTTAGCTGTGCCTAACATTGGAGAATAGGTCAATTCTAGATCTTTTAGATCATCTAATGTTCCATTTAAAGTAATCATCGTTGCAATAACATCGATTCGTTTATCAACGTTCCCTTTACCAATCGCTTGCGCCCCAAGAATTTTGCCTGTCGGTGTTTCATATACTAACTTAAAGTGCATAACATTGCTGTTGGGTATTAAACCTACTTTGTCGCCTGGCATGATATAAACAGAATCATAGCTAAACCCTGCATCTTCTGCTGTTCTTACGTTCAATCCCGTTGCTGCTGCATTTAGATCAAACAAATGAATGGAGGACGATCCTATCACACCTAAGTTTCGATTTATTATACCGCAAATATGATCTGCTACAGCTCTTGCTTGTTTTTGGGCAGGTCCTGCTAAAGCAAGACGTGTTGGTTTATGCAATAATCGATGATACACTTCAATAGCATCTCCAACTGCATAAATATTTGTATCACTTGTTAAATAATTATGGTCTACTTTTATAGCACCAGTTTCACCAATTGCAAGACCAGCATTTTCCGCTAGTTTTGTTTCAGGCCTCACGCCAATTGCTAATACCACTGCTTGTGCATCGATTTGTTTACCAGATTGCGTTTCGATAAAATTATTACCAATTTTAGCTAATCCATCATTGACTATTAAATTTATACCATGATCCACCATTTCCTTGTGAAGGATTTGTGCCATATCATAGTCATATGGTGTCATGATTTGATTAGCAAATTCTATTACGGAAACATGGATACCAGCTAAATGAAGATTTTCTGCTATTTCAACTCCAATAAAACCCCCACCTATTACGGCAACATCTTTTAGGTCATTTTCTTTCACATAAGCATTAAGCCGTTGGATATCTACTACATTTCGAACCGTAAATACGTTCAACTGGTTTCTTCCCTCTATTGTATTTGGCCGAATAGGTGCTGCACCTGGAGAAAGAACAAGCTTATCATAATGTTCTTCGTAGGTGTGATCAGTTGTTGTATCTTTGACTATAATCAATTTCTTATCGCGCTTAATCTCGACGACTTCATTATTAACTCTTGCTTCGATATTATAGCGGTCTTTAAAGGTTTTTGGACTTGATAATACCAATGATTCGCTATCTTCAATAATGCCACTTATATAATAAGGTAAAGAACAGTTAGAAAAGGATATATGTGGACCTTTCTCAAACATAATAATTTCTGCACGCTCGTCTAATCGTCTTAGTCTTGCAGCAACTGAGGCTCCTCCAGCTACTCCTCCTACTATTAAAATTTTCTTTGCCATAATACCACTCCTTATCTATTAAAGTACGGAACTGAGAAATTCTTGCAATACTATATGGGGTATTATTTTATCAAAAAAATTATAAGACGTCTTCTTCAATCATATCGATTACTTTAAGGTTTTTAACTAATTATGTAGCACGGGAACTACTCAATCCAGAAAGACTATTAAGAATGTAATACTATTCGCTCTTTTTTTATGTCTACCCAAGAGGGATAATACCAGTAGTTTATCTGTCTTTTAGAGATTTTTTTCTAAGGTTCCAGTGCTTTTACCAGTTTGTCAGCATCTTAAACACATTCAACTACATTGGAGATAATAATGAAACCATCTTAAGGGGAAATTTCTTGATGCAATAACTGCTTTGCAGCCTTTATTCCCTTAAAATTCTTCTTAACTTTCCTACAATACGTTTTATTCTAATTCTCCAATGATCGCTATCATTCAATCGTTCCCATGTTTCAATGAGTAATTATCATCTATTAAACTTATATTATACCCTTGTAGGTATGTTGTCAATTATAATATAACAAATAAACGGCCTTAACCCCCTTGGAATAAAGAGTAAAGGCCGCCTAAGCATAATTTTTATTTCCGCTGTCTATTTTGACAGAAGGAAGTTTATAATTCTGGATCGTGTTTAGATGAAAAGTGGGTTACCCAACGCTTTAAAGCTAGATAACTATTTAATAGAATTTATCGTTTTGAGATGCTTAATTTGGCTATGTCTCAGCTTCTTCCCTAACTTTTATTTAAAGGTTTTTTCCATAATCCAATCATTAATGCTGAGACAATAGATCCTATTGCAATTGCTACAAGATACAGTAGCCAGCTACCTTCTACTGTCGGAATAACGAATATACCACCATGAGGTGCTGGTAGACCGACTCCAAACAGTAAAGCTAAACCACCTGCGATCGAGGATCCTACCACAAGGGAAGGAATCACTCTTCCTGGATCTGCCGCAGCGAAAGGAATTGCACCTTCTGTAATAAAGAAAGCACCTAGGGCATAGTTTGTTTTCCCTGCATCTCGTTCTTCCTGTGTGAATTTATTGCGGAAGAAGGTTGTCGCAAGTGCTAACGCTAGAGGAGGAACCATACCTCCAGCCATTACTGCAGCATGTGGGCCGAAGTTTCCTGCTTCAATCATGGCGATTCCAAATGTAAAAGCTGTTTTGTTAATAGGGCCTCCCATATCAACGGCCATCATACCACCGAGAATAAGCCCTAATAGCATGGCGTTCACACCGGACATACTTCCTAGCCAGCCTTCTAACCCAGACATGATCCAAGCAATTGGCTCAATGATAACGAAATACATGAGTAAGCCTGTAACAAAAACACTGATAACAGGATAAAACAGAATCGTTTTTATACCATCAAAGGATTTCGGTAAACCCGCAAGCAGCTTCTTCACTAGAACAACCACATAACCACCTAAGAAACCGGCAATTAAGCCACCAAGAAAACCTGCACCACCCATGGAGGCCATGAAACCACCAATCATAGCTGGGGCAAAACCTGGTCTATCTGCAATACTCATTCCAATAAAACCTGCTAGTACTGCTACCATTAATCCAAAGGCATAATCGCCACCTATTGCTTTTAATGCAGCGGCAAACTCGTTATACGTAGCGTGGTCTGGTTCCGCAGAATGAATACCAAAAAAGAAGGAAATAGCGATTAATACCCCTCCACCAACAACGAATGGAAGCATGTTGGATACACCATTCATTAAATGTTTATAGAAGCCTTTTCCTGTTCCGCCAGAGCTAGTACTGGAGTTATTTCTATCACCTTGATAGACAGGTGCATCACCTTTCCGTGCCATGTTAATTAATTCTTCCGGTTTACGGATACCGTCCGTTACTCCTCGTTGTAACACTTGCTTACCGGCGAAACGCTCCAATTCTACCTTTGTATCTGCGGCAACGATAATTGCTTTCGCATTTGCAATATCTTCTTCTGTTAAACGATTTTGCACACCATCAGATCCATTCGTTTCCACCTTTATCGAAACGCCAAGCTCTTCCGCTTTATCCTTTAAAGCATCTGCTGCCATAAACGTATGAGCAATTCCTGTTGGACACCCCGTTACAGCAAGGATTTCAGGACCGCTTGTTGAAGTAGCCTCTTCTTCTTTCCCTAGCTTTTCTTTTTCCTTCGCATCAATAATGTTGATGATTTGTTCCTCCGTTTCCACTTCCATTAACCTTTTACGGAAATCTTCATCCATTAATAAAGTGGATAATCTGGATAATGTTTGCAGATGATCATTATTTGCTCCTTCACTTGCCGCAATCATAAAGAATAAGTGGGCAGGCTGAGCATCTAATGAATCAAATTCTACTCCTGCTCTCGAACGAGCAAAGGCAATAGCGGGTGTCCTCACGGCACTCGTTTTGGCATGAGGAATCGCAACACCCTCTCCAATCCCTGTACTACTTTGTTTTTCTCTATTCCATATTGCTTCGATATATGCTTCTTTGTCATTCAGTCTTCCTGCTTGACCTAAGCGATCAGCCATTGCTTGAATAACATCCTCTTTTGAGTTTGCTTTCACTTCCAAAATCATAATATCTTGCTTTAATAATTCTGTGATATTCATAGACCTCATCCCTTCTCGATGATGTTTCTTTCTATATTGCTGTTACATGAACCTCGGCTAATAGTTTCTCGACCTCATCCTTTGTACACAATGTCTTAGAAAATGCCGTGGCACTTCCTGAAGCAACAGCGTATCTAGCCGCTTCAACAGCATTAGTGGTTTGCTGCCATTTATAAAGGAAGCCTGCTACAGATGAGTCCCCTGCACCAACAGAGTGAATGGCTTGTCCTTTTGGAGCACTTAGCTTAAAGGTTCCAGCTTCCCCTACATAAATAGCCCCTTCTTTTGCCATCGATACGAATACATGATCAATTCGGTTTTCTTCATGTAATCTCTTCGCAAGTCTAACAATGTCCTGATCTGTTTCCGCTTTTTCTGAAAATAGCTCTGCAAGTTCATAGTTATTCGGCTTAATAAATGCTGGGCTTGCTTTGATAGCTTGCTCTAAAGCCAATCCACTTGTATCTAAAATGACCGAAACACCTTGTGCGTTCAGCATTGTTATGATGGAATGGTAGGTATCATCAGGAAGAAAGGTTGGCAAGCTACCTGCTAGCACAACAATATCTTCGGTTGTTAAGCCTCGTAGCTTGTTTACAAACGAGTTGTAGTTTTTTTCTGTGATGGTAGGTGATTTTCCGTTTATCTCTGTCTCTTCATTACCAGCTTTTAGCTTTATATTAATTCTTGTGTCTTCTTGTAAGGAGACAAAATCATGGACGATGTCAACTTCTTCCAAATAATCTGTAATGAATTTTCCAGTAAAACCGCCAACAAAGCCCAAAGCCGTGCTTGTTGTTCCTAAGCGATTTAATACACGGGATACGTTAATACCTTTTCCGCCTGCTTCTTTGTAATCATCCTGACTTCTATTAATTGTTCCTTGCTCCACTAATTCAAGTTTTACAACATAGTCAACGGCAGGGTTCAAGGTTATGGTATAAATCATTGTGACACCACCTCTAAAGTTGTTAATTTTGCAATCTTTTCATGTTGTTCTGTTGATATCCCATCTGTTGTGATGATGGTGGCGTTTTCAATATTTGCTACACTTGCAAAGGATACTTCTCCGAATTTTGTTGGATCTGCTAATATAAAGCTTGCTTGTGATTGCTTGATTGCGGCTTGTTTAACATTTGCTTCCTCAGGATCTGGTGTGGTGAATCCTTGACTTGCATGAATACCATTTATACCGAGAAAGCATTTGTCAAAACGAAATTCCTTGATGGCATCAACCGCTTTTGTTCCAATTAAGGCAGCCGTCCCTTTTTTTGCCTTTCCTGAAATGACATATGTTTCGATTCCATACTCAATAAGGAGCTGTACATGTGGGATTCCGTTTGTGACAACGACAACTGACTTACCTTGTAGCAAAGGAATCATTTGCATGGTGGAGGTGCCTGCATCTAGGTAAATAGAATCTCCATCCTCAATAAAAGTGGCAGCTTTACTCGCGATCGCCTCTTTTTCTATTTGAAATTGTGCTGTCTTTTCTAAAAGTGTTGGTTCTTCTAGCTTCTTCTTTAACAGAGAAGCACCGCCGTGCACCCTTTTGATCAATTGTTTATTTTCTAATTCAGTTAGATCACGACGTATGGTTGATTCAGATGCCCCTGTTGACTCGCAAATCTGACGAACAGACACGATCTCTTTCGCTTTCAACAGTCCAATGATTAGCTCTTGACGTTCGATCGTTAACATTATAAGTATCCCTCTATTCATGAATTAATCGCTTATATAAATAATACAATCATTTTCATTCATAGTCAATCATAAACGATCAAAACCAATCATAAAAATCCTCCTGCTTTTGTAATATAAGGTGAGACATTCGTCAGTAGAGGATTACAAACAGTGGCTATGATGACATTTAGCAATAAATTTTCTATTTTATTTTTAGTCCTAGTTATATAGCTTTATTCAAAAGCACAGATAAAACGGATATTTGAATTTCCTCTTTCTCTAACTGCACATCTAAATTTGGGTAATGATTCTCTGCATACCCAGCCCTTTACTTTGTTTGTATCTCCGTAAATGGATATGCGTATATAATGTTATAATTTCACTCTCCCTACTCCAAAATTTAGACACACCAAAAAAGCGACATTTTGGTAGAGTAACTCCTTCAAAAGTCGCTTAGGTGTTCTACATATTTTATTATTACAGCATTTTGCTTACCTATAGCTAATGTGCAAAAACGGAGACATCCGTAATCTAAAAACATTTGAGATAAATACGTATATATCACACGTGATCTATTGGGCCATCATATATTTTAACTCCGATGTTTCTGTTTTTCTCATAACCCGTTGCGTTGAGGCAAAACAAGCTACCTCTCTTATCAAGCCAAATCTATCGCTTCCTCTGTTAACTACTATTCATATACATAGATGAACTACATGGATTATAGATTTTTCTTTTTTGAAGGACAACAAGCATTCATTTCCAAAGAGTGTTCATATTCGTCATGACGACGAAGCCATGTCTTCCCATTGCCATCACTGCGTCCAGATGGATCTTCCCAATCCTCTTGCCTACCAAGAGCTGTTAAATCGAGGTAGTTGAAGGTTCCAATTAATATGTCAGTTCCACGGGCATAAGTGGTATACGTGTGAAAAATTCTATCACCATTGCGAAGAAAGGAACTGAAACCAGGAACTTCCATGGACTGTTCAGAATCGAGGGGTACGCCCTTTTCCATAAGCTCTTCTTTAGTCAAATAGTTGTATTCAATTGGAGTCACAGATTCGTCTAATGTAGCATCGAAATCATAATTAAAGTCACTATTAAAGGATGAGTACCAAGGAATGTCCCACCCCATACGCTTCTTATAATGTTGGATCTTTGAGAGTGGAGCACGGGATATCATAGCCAGTGACGTGTTTCGTGCATGTAGGTGAGACAGATGACCGACGTTGTCCGTAGCGAGAGAGCAAGCAGGACAACCTGCCTCCCAATCAGGGTCGAACATGAAGTGCTGCACAATCAGCTGCGGACGTCCTTCAAACAGATCAAGCAGACTTGTTTTACCATGCGGGCTATCAAAGACATAATCCTTGTTAATCTCTACCATTGGGAGTTGGCGACGCATAGCATTCAGTCTATCCCGCGCTATAGTGAACTCCTTCTCCTTTGCCAGCAATTCCTTACGAGCGATAAGCCATTCATCTCGTGAAACAATAGGTGGTAGTTGCAAATCCTTTTGCGTTTTTTTCATATAATCTGCTCCCTTTTTTGTTTTCTTCAGTTTAACGCAGATGATGACTACAGATTTCTTCTAATTTGCTAAAAATATAATCTTATTTCTTTTCCCTTTATTTAGCCAAATTACAGAACTTAAAAAGTCTAGCCTATACGAATATCATTTGATTTCGCTTCTTCCAAATCTATAGATGTACTTTTAAATATAGAAAAATATTGCCATTTACACAATATCATCAAGTCCTTATGAAAACGCTCATACTTGTTTGTTAGTTGCTTTGTTAAACATTGCGCACTTAATGCTATGCTTGCAAAAATAGTATTTTGCCCCCAGCATTAACTTATGACAATCTATTACCATGACTATTGAAAAAATAAATTGCAAAAATGTCTCATTATTCTTTTCAACATGAAATATGTTACCTCACAGATAATTGGCAATAATACCTCGTCTTCAAACTATTGGTAAGTGAGGGATCGACTGCAAGGAAATGTCTGATGGGTTCAAAGGCCTTTGAGTCATCCACTTTTGGTGCTACCAATCAGCGGGGGATAAATAAAACCCCCACTGATTGAATGTACACTTTATGAAATATATATTTTGTACATAACGATTAAATTTAATGATAGCCAAGCTGTTATAAATAAAGAGAATAACTGATATAGATTAACTTCCAAAAATAAGATTAGATGTATCTGTCTATACAATCATCCTCATTCTATAGGTTTTACTCAATAAAATGATAGATCTTCATAATCAATATCGTAGATAAGATGCTCAACAGCTTCGATCCGCTCACCATCCAACTGCTGCATAAATCCAATATAATGCATTTCCCACTCGCTCTCTGCTTCAACACCGTCAGCAACAACGAATCGAAAACCTCGAATATCCCCCCGTAATTTCTCGTAAAATACGATTTTGGCTAAAATAGCTAGTTCGACATCACCTAAGGTATCAAAAAGCGCATCATATTCATCAGCAAACAGACATCCTGAATTTAGTAAATCTAGGTAATCATGCAGTGAAACAAAATACCTTCGAATTAGTTGTACTTTTTTTTCTGTGTTGTCACTTCCAGTGATGCGATCTACTAAATTCCGCATTTGAATATCACTCATTCGATTATTCTCATTCAACATTAAGACCATTGGTTTTTTGTGCTCTTCGATTTCTCTAATAATCATTATCTCGAAACTACCGATTTTAGCTGCGTTATTTACCCTTTGAACCAATTCATTACGGTACAGATCAATATAATGGGTAAGTGCTTGATCCGTTTGTAGCTCTTTTTGTAACTGATTGATCGATTCATGAATCAACTTAGATCTTTGATCTGCACAACAGGCTATTAACATGCGGTTTAACTGTTTATATTGAGTTTCAGAGATTCTAACTTGACTGGCTTTCTTACCAGCTAGAAGTGAAAAAACAGCATTGTTTACCATTAATTCAAATATGTTAAATAGCTCTACGTGATAATTAAAGTGGTATATCTTCCCAAAATTCGTTAAGACATACATTAAATCCTGATGACTAAAAAATTGGCAGAACTTTGTCTCTATTCGTAGTCGTTCTAAATATTGTTTAATATAAATAACACCCTGAAGTCGCATATCATCAATGGCTAAAGGATAGTCGATACTAGCCATTGTATTTTGCGCCCCAAAAATAATATTATACTGTTTCATAAATACAGGTAATGATTCATCAATGGTCATATTATAGGCATCCACTGGCACAGCTAATCTTATCTTTTTCATTTCTTGATACAGTTGCTTTGCGTCCTCATAGTATTGGCGAAGTAATTCAACACCTTTAGCATGTATATCCTTTATGCTCTCAAAATTTAAATGAACAATAGCTTCTTCAGGGTTGTTAAAATGAAGGACATATACATCCATAGCGTATATCAGAGATACCATGATATCTTCCGCAGTTTCCGATGTCACCGACGTACTTTTCCCTTGAGTATACTTTCGTATCAATTGTTGCAGAACCTGCATAATCTCACCCTGTATCTGATAAGCCTTCTTACTGGTAATCGCTCCCACCCGCTGACCTTCCTGCAGAAGAGACAGTATATAGTTATTTCGTTTTAACCGAGATCGATCGATAATAATATTGGAAACTGAGCGAGAACAATCTTGTGTGTTATCTAATCCCACGCTGATTCATCACCTTCAAATAAAGAATCAAGACACATCATGTCCTTTTTGAAATTCTCTGCAAGTTCTTCCATTTTACTTCTTAATAGCTCTACAGATCCTGCGCAGGATCCATTAAAATAATCGTTCATCTTCATAATAAGTTTTATGTCCTCCACCTTATCTTCTGTTTCATTTCTAAGATAATAAAAAATCTCCTGGAGCTCATTAAGTGTATCAACATAATGATCCTTTTCCATATAAGGGGAAGAAGAAAATACCTTAATTAACTCCTGTAGCACTTCAATGCCCAGCTCAACTCTCGCATAGTCACGAAGTACTTTATTCCTGAACACAACTAATGTTTTTATATCATCTGGTGTGAGAACCAAGCCTTGTTCTTTAGTTTTTTCATTTAAACTGAGTAGTTCCATCACTGAGTTGGACTTGGGTAATAATTGGAAATTCAAAATATCAGATAAATTCATAGACGCTTCCCCCTATAGACCCGTTAAAAGGTTTGATTTTTTTACCTAAGTTGTTAAGAATTACCTTCAGGTTGTGTTTTAGTCATATAGTTTTTTTCTAGAGGCTAATATGGGATTTCGATAAAGAAGATATCCAGGTCTTAATAACGTCGTTGGTTTATAAGTACAGATGTGGCAGGAATAGCTTATATCTTATTATTTAATTCTTAACTCATTTTGTGTAATAAAAACAGGGTCAAAGCTTTACCTTTGCAACTATACCAAGGTGAAAATTCCTTTATTTAGGTAGCTCTCGAAAAAGCAAGGCAGGAAATATCCATTAACAGGAAATTTCCCAGGAAAAGCTTGCTTGAGAGGTATTTAGTCACTTTATAGGTACTTCCTTTTAACTGGTATTAAGTATCTTTTTATATGCTTTATTTTTTTATAGCATGCATGTAATGAATGGTTTCAAAGGCTGATAGATAGTCTTTTCGATCGTTAAAATAAAGTTCATTAATTGTATCGGGTGCTAAATGTTCATTAATAAGTAAACCGGATTTTTCTAACATCCCCACAATTTCATCATAAGAAAAACATGACTTCATTGGTTCACCACTTGCTGCAGCGATTTTCACCATATTTTCGACCCTATTAAAGATGCCTTTTTCTTCAAAGAGTTTTTCGTCAGCATAATCAAAAACTATGGAACTTCCTGACGGGACTTTGGCGAATAAATTATTTATTAAATTTGAAATTTGTTCTTTCGTTAAATAATAAGAAACACCTAAAAGACTAAAGAAAGTTTTTTTAGTATCAAATCCTTCCTTTCTTAGTTGTTGATCGGAGAATGCTTTGGTAAAATCCATAGAAACAAAATGTAGATTACTTGGAACTTTAAAACCAGCTTCATCCAGTCTTTTTTTCTTAAATTCCTGTGTAGTAGAAAAATCAACTTCAAATATCTCTAAGGTGTTTTCCAGTTCTGGATGTCGAAAACAAAACGTATCTAAACCTGCACCAAGTATCACGTATTGTTCTAACTCTAACATAGCTTCATTAAGTAATACCTTTTCACAATACCTGGCACGAGCCAGGGGTGTTGGAGATAGTTGAACCTGTGTAATCCATTTTAATATTTCTTCTGTATCCCCTTTAAACTTTTTTGCGATATCATGGCTGAAGAAGTCTATGCCTTGTACCATATTTTCTTTGATATTATTAAATTCTTCCTGCGAAATTAACTCTTTTGCTATATAATCGTTAAAGATTTTAGGGGTATCAAACTGACTATGATAGGATCTGCCAAACGCTGATATTAATGAAGTTAAACTTGACTCACCTTGCTTCACACAAATACACTCCTTTATTTTGAACAAAAAAATAGAGTTCCCTTGGCCAAGAGAACTCTATTATATAATTTTATTTCATAAAAGTAAATTATAGCACAATTAAATTTTTTTGTCAAGTTTTTTAACTCGATTGATACTTAAAGAACTAAGCTTTACATAAATAACAAGATGACCCAATAATTTATAGCGCTAGCATTTACACGTCTATCCATTCCATGGTCTTAAAAAATGTCTAAAATTAGTTGTTTTCACTACTTGATAGTTGCAGGCATACAATGAAAGGGAATATTTTAGATAAATGAGGAGGTATAACATTGAGCTTTCTAGCCCCTAGTAATACACAACAAATGCAAGTTCTGTATAGAGGTGACCCCAACATTGTCCCCCACCTACAATCGATTCGTGAGCAAATACACAATTTATGCAGGTTTCATGTTAATAAGATAGTTAGGGTGCAAACGATAGATGGAGAAGTTTATGAAGGGACTATTGTTAGCTGTGATAAGAGGCATTTATACCTTAGTATAGATAATTCAAATCGTCAATACGGATATGACCCTTACACCCCGATAATAATGTCACTAGTTCTTTATGAATTACTTTTAATTACATTATTGTCAATCTATTAAGTAGTTTAAATACATCTGATCTTTTCACCTCGTCTGACTGGAGTTAAGTCTTGATGTATAGGAGCTTGACTTTTTAGGTCAATATTATTGAAGTGTACCAAATTTCTAAGTAATATCGTTCGCATAATTTAGTATCCCGACATATATTACTATATTCGCTCTTCTTCTTTAAATAATGACTTTTATGACTAAAATCATGACTATAGTTATCTTCCACACCTCCTCCCTGTTCTTTAAACTAATAAACATCAGTAGGAACAACGGAGGAGGATAGTTGAAAAAATGAAACAGTTAAAGAAGCGAGAAAATCTTGATATAGAATGGCTTTGGCTGATTATCACTGCAAGGAATATCGGAATTACGAAAGATGAGATCAGACAGTTTCTACGCAAACATTCATTATCCAACAATATGAAGCACTAATTATAATTCTTTTAGTAATAAAATTGCTTCTGTCCGCGTACGTACATCTAACTTTTTATAAATTTGGCTAACATAATTTTTAACAGTACCTATGGATAAGTATAATTCTTGCGCAATCTCCTTATTCTTTTTGCCGGAGATTAGTAGTTTCAAAATGTGGTATTCTGTTTTAGTGAATTCTAAATTTTTGTCTGCTAATTGATAATATAGGTAGTCTGTTGATTGGTCATAATCATTATTATTTAAGTGATCGACTAAAACGGAATGTACAGATGAAGGAATAATCATTTGGCCAGATAAGCTATCACGAATGGATCTTATTATTTGATCAGTCTCTGAATCTTTAAGTAAATAACCATTCGCACCATTTTTAATTGCTTGTAAAATGTACGCATCATTAGAAAATGTTGTTAGCATTACGATAATTATATGTGGATAGGTTTGTTTGATTTCTTTTGTAGCAATAAGTCCGCCCTTATTTGGCATTCTAATATCCATTAGCACGATATCCGGCTGATATTCTTTTGCTTTTTCCACCGCTTCTTTTCCATTGTAAGCTTTTGCAATAACTCGGAAATTGTCATTAATTTCTAAAATAGCAGCAAGTCCATCACAAAAGATAGGTTGATCGTCAGCAATTAAAATATGAATAGGCTTCACTTTATCACCCCAATTTTTTGTTTTCATATTTTTGAGATTGAGATATGGATGGGAGACTAATCATTAATTCTGTACCACCATTATTAGGAAGTGATGTAATTAACCATTCACCTTTTAATTCTCGCACTCTTTCTTGCATAGAGATTAATCCAAAACCTAGGGTTGCTTGTTTTATATCAAAACCTCTTCCATTATCTATTAACTTAAAAATTGTGTTGGAATCTTCTTTATATAGCAAGAATTCAAAATGCGTACTTGGGCCATGACGAATACCATTCGTCAAACCTTCCTGGAGAGCACGATAAATTACTAGTTCTTGTTTAGGGCTGATGTGTAGGTTAGGGGCATCGATATGATAATCAATAGTAATACCAGTTTGATCAATAGTATCTTCTAGTAATGAAGTTATACTTGGTAGAAATTCAATGAAAGACTGCTGATTATTTAACAGTTTTACTGATTTTCGCACATCATTTAAACCATTTTGAAGTTGAATTTGAATGTCATTTAACAGTTGCTTTGCTTTTTTCTTGTCATGATCTATCAATTTGTTACTGGCCTTAACACCCATGATTGTTGTTGTTAATGTATGTCCAATTGTATCATGGATTTCTCTAGAAATTCTGGTCCTTTCTGCAAATAGCGTGTTTTCCTCTAATGACAAAGCAGCTTTTTTTATACTCTCGTACGCCTTTGCTAATTGCTGTTTTTGATTGACTATAATTTTTGCTAAGTAACTAAGTGCAAAAAATGAAACAAACTCTAAGCTTTTTGGGATAATAAAATGTAACGATTCAAACGATGGATAATTAATAAATCTACCTATAACAAAGAATGTGTACGCAAGAAAACTAAATGGTATGCTAAATTGCTTTGTTCGATGCATCGCTGCTTCACCAACTAGCACTAGTAAATATATTTCTGAAATGAAGGAATTGTCATAAATATTAATAGCTAAAGCGATGAATAATTGGATAAAAAGTATGATTCCTCCTTTAAGAGAATGTAAATCAACATGAAAAATAAAATTTCGGATAATGTATGTAATAATAAACAGAATGGTAAATAAATAAATTTGCAAGAAATGTTCTTGCTGATCCAATGAAAGCAATGGTAGAGTTATGATTAAACCAATGATAATAATAAGGTCTAGCTTTTTTTCAAATGATTGACTCATTATTCACTTCCCCTTTCTGACTTAGACTCTTACTAACATGTTATCAAACTTTCCACTCTCTTCATGACATTTGATTTTTTTTACTTCATAACTTTTATCCTTATTTGATATTGTAAAAAAGGAAGTTTCCCTTTATGATATCAGTTCGTTATTAAAATTAGATATCCAGACCTTTACTTCTTCTGACGAAAAAGAGGCTGTGACAAAACACAACTTCTTTACTCAAAATACGAATAATTATGTTATCAATAGGAGTATCATCGCCGCACCGTGAACATATACGCGCTTTCCGGGCACGGCCACAGCTAACTTGGTAAAGAAAAACACGTTACCAAGTGGATCTTCGGACTGGTGCTGTTCCCGCCGGAGTCTCGCTTATTTCAGGTGCTAATTTAATTTTTCTAAAAACGAGCGATAATTAATTTCAACTAATTATCGCTCGTTCTTCATTGTTTCTTCATTCTTTTGTCTCAGTCTCTTTTTAAATTTCTTGTTTTTTTGTTGGTGTTACATCGGCAACATCATCAAAGTAAAAAAGGCGCTTTCCCTTCTTTAAAACAACCATTAGAATATGGCAAAAGAGAACTAACCACAGTATTAACATGAAAAAGAAAGCAGCAAGGCTAATCCATACATGATAATAATAGAAAGCAGATTCCATATCTAAGTTAATCAGGGATACAGCCTTTAAACCCTGATAAATAACCCATGGTATATAGAGTGCTATAAATCGCTTGAGTAGTAGCGACCAAGCAGGATATCTCTTCTTCTTATCTATGAGTCGATATCGCATCACGGTTGTACCAATTGTTTTTCCTTTCCAAAAGACGGGTACAACAAAAAATACCACAAAAAAGACCAACGTTTTATAAATGACTTCTATGAGATGGTCTGTTAGAAAGAAACCAGTTAAAATTTCCCAACTAATATGGACTAATAGAAAATCAATAAATATAGCAAGTAACTGCGGAATAGGTAAGACGATGTCTTTACGAAGTATTTTATCTTTTTTGGCTAACACCTTTTTCTTTGACGGAAATAAAGCAAGAATTACAGGTCCGATAAGAAAACCAAAAAGCGCACCACTACTATTCAATAGAAGATCATCGACATCAAAAATGCGATAAGGGCATGTATACAGTCCGTAAATCCCCGTTAGTTGCGTAACTTCGAAAAATAATGATGTTGTAAAACCAATTAGGAGAGCACGTTTCCAATAGTACCTTTCTTGAAAATAATATCTTATATAGACACCAAGCGGAAGCAATAATAAAAAATTGAAAACAGCTTGTAAGAACGCACTTTCCTTGATAATTTGTATATAAGTTGCTGGCTGTGACCAAATTACCGCACTGCCATGTACGATATCCCAAACAAAATAAAAGGGAATAATGGAATAATAAACGGTATCCGGTGCTTGAAATGCACAGGTATCTCGAGTGCTTGGAAGTGGCAATAAAACTAGAAACAAGGCTGAGAGCATATAAAAAATAAAGGAATAAACGATAATAGATGTCCAAATGCTTAAATAGCCATATTTTCTATAGCAATAAATTAACCATGGAATGATAAGTAAAAAACCTAAAACTAAAAACATGATAAACGCTGTTTGTATTGGCATCGTATAAGAAAACAAGCTACCACCTCATTTTTGTTATGATTTAGTTTCTGAAGTTTTTTATTATCTAAACATGGTACAGAACAAAAGCGCAAGCGTCCGATTAGAAACGTAGCGACTGGAGCCAGTCAACGAATATTAAGAGCTCACGGTGAGCTTGCGAGCCGATCATGACTTATCGTAGGGCGATTTGTGAAGTCACCTAGTTTTCTGGGATTCAGGGCGCTAGAGCTGGACGCAGCTCAACACGCCTATATTTTATCCACTTGGGCAAATGTTATCATTTCCTTCATTTTCCTAGACTATAAAAAAGTGTGTACGCATCATACACACTTTTTAATGGTTATCTTATTACTTTGATCATTCAAGATATAGTAATAGCATGTTTTCCATTTAAAATCTCTATTTATTCTTAACCTGATAAAAAAGCTGTACATGTCCTGATTGAAGTGTTTGCGTGTGTATTTGCTTCATAGTGACTCTTTCTTGTACTTCTTTGAATAAAGGTTTACCTTTTCCAAGAACAACTGGTGCAACGGTAATGTGATATTCGTCAATTAATCCCGCATTTAACATATTAGATGAGAAGTCAGCACTTCCTAATATTGCTAAATCTTTAACAGCTTCTTGTTTTAACTTGCTGATTTCGTTTTCCGCATTTCGTTGTATAAGTCTCGTATTTTCCCAGGTCGCTTCCTGTAGTGTATTGGAAAATACAATCTTCGTATGAGCATTCATAAGGCGAGCGATATTTCCGGTAGCGCTAGGCCAGTAGCTTGCCATATGTTGATACGTTATTCTTCCAAATAAAAGCATATCTAACGATTCTAAAAAATTTTGAGCATACGCTTCGTATTCACTACCCACACGATGCCAATCCACTTCTCCATGTAAACCGGCAAAGAACCCATCAAGAGACATTAACTCTTGGGCGATTAATTTTCGCATCTGAACCACCCTTCTAGTATAGAATTTTAAGGAAAATTTTGGCTTCTATCCATTGATCAGCAACGTTGGCAGTGATACCTAGATGTTACCATCTTTCATTCACGCGATAGTAACGTCACCCAGCTTGGTTATGTGTACTTTGAATATACATGTACGTCCTGACCGTTCAATACGAGCTTTTTATCTAATGACATCCCTATTTTTTGTGCTACATGTTGAGAGGCAAAATTATCAGGTTGGATAAGAGCAATAAATCGTTCATGCTGTAGATGTTTAGTTCCATGTTCTAATAATGTATGTGCTGCCTCTGTTGCATATCCTTTCCCCCAGTGCTCACGAGATATCCAGTACCCTATTTCGATTTCCTCTTTACCATCAATCGTTTGTGGAACTAATCCCGCATGACCGATCAGCGTGTTATCTGCTTTATTCACTAATACCATTAAGCCCATGTTTTTATTAGACTCATACGTACGATAAATCCAACTTAAAAACTTCTTTCCCTCATTTTCATCTCTTGGCTTGCCATTCCCAATAAATTGGACAACCGCTGGATCGCTTAACAATGACATCAGAAATGGAAAATCATTATTATCATATCTTCGAAATAATAGTCTTTGAGATGATAGCAATTATATCACTCCCTTCCATTTATAATCTTATAATTGTATAATTATCTTCATTTATTTTAACATTTGGTATATAAAATCACTGAAAAATTTAGTTATTTCTATGTCGTGAAAACATGTTTCCTCTATTTCCTTCTCGGCCTCATAGATAGTCTTGGTGAATGAGATCTTAGCTTGGTCCTTTCCCCTTTACACAGGTTACGTGTTAAGTCTTTGCTTTTACTGGGATTTGTATTTCCGTTACATACTCTTCTTGGTTTCCGGTTACAGCTAAGTCAATGATCATTAACTCAATTCCATTACCTATGATTTCATAGCCGCGCTGTTGGATTTCTAATAGTAGGATCTCATAGCTCTCCGTAATATTGTCATATGGTCCAATATGATGTATGCATGCATAATTTTCAGCGCTTATTGTTGATAGATCCTCCATGTTATTAGGCACATGATGAAGTATAATGAACACATCATTGATTTGAGGTGTTTGTTGAATGCTTAATGAATCTTGTTTAATTGTTATACCTATGTCTCCTGAGAAAAGAGAAAAATCTTTCATTAATAGCTGGTTTTGCAATGAATTAATATAATAGTCGAACATTTCGTCTGATGCATCTGGAGCTACTGGCATTGAAATAATATGTCTTAAAGGAATGGTCGTAAACCAAACTGAGCGCGGAGAAGCTTGCAGTGATTGTTTAATCATCTCTGCTTTATCATTCATTTTTTCTAGCATAAATTCAATCTTATTTTTCTGTTCTTGTAAGCGTTGGGCCTGTTTTTCTAACATATGTAAAACCGTATTTGGCGTTCGATTGGCCATGAAATGCTTAATATCCTGTAGTGAAATATCTAAATTTCTTAAAAATTTTATTGTATCAAGCATGGAAAATTGGTCTAACGTATAATATCGATAATTTGTTTGCTGATCAACCATGTTAGGTTTAAAGATATCCTTTTCATCATAATAACGTAACGTAGATTCTGATATATGATGTAGTTTTGCCATCTCGCCAATCGTAAAATATTGTTTAGGCAACATGTATATACCCCCTTCTTCTCTTGTTGTTTTTTAAGTATTTTTCAGCCTAAATTCAAGTATGCCTGTATTAATAGGTATCCTTTTCATTTTTTTATTTCAAGTATGTATCGGTAATAAATAACTTTCCTTATTTCACGCTGCTGTAGTTGTATTCGGCTCTATAAAGAATAGCAAGCATTCTAAAAACTTCTTAATAATTCGATGTGATATTTTTTATATGGAATATAATCCCCTTGGAAAGTTAAGTATAGTAAATGAAAATGACAATTACATTGGGGCATCCTTATATATTCTAAAGAAGCTGTGAATAAGAAGAATACATCTAGTTGTTATTATAGTATACATTAGTCTATTCATCTTTTTCATTCATCAAATCGTAATCGTTTCTTATACTTCTATAGTACATAAAAAACGCGACCTATTACATTGTAAGCTCGCGTTTTTAACCGATATCGCAAATATATACGTTTTGTATCTTGGATCATGTTTATTATAGGGTTGAGTTCCTATCTATTTCATAACGAATAATCGATTCAAGTCGCTGTATTTCCAGCTATTTTTTTCCATCATTTAATCTTCTAGCTTCTTCGGGACTTGACATTTTTGTAGAGCCTTTATAACGTAGCCCTACATCACGATCTGATTCCACGCGTCCGCTCTCTCGTAGCTTCTTTTCTTGACGATCTTTTCCCATCGTTAACCACCTCCTAACATTTAACATGGTTGTTAGCTTCATTTTTATACATTTAGGGAAAAAGTAGTTAGAGATCGCTGTTAGCATATAGATTTCCTAAATAGCAGTGCGAAATGTACATAAACTAAAAGCATCTATTACTATTTTTGCTCGTTTAATCATAGCAATGATTAAAAGGAGGATGACACGGATGAAATCCAACTCTCTGTTGAAGGCGACTGGACTATGTTTGCTATTCGCATTGTTGCTGACCTCATATAATTGGAGCAAGGTTAAGGGCGTATCCCCTACTACTGTTTTCGAAAACAGTGGACATACCATTGATATAACCAAGAAGATAACCCCTCATTCACCCATTCAAGCAACTATTGACAAGATGTCTTTAAAAGAGAAGATCGGACAACTTGTAATGGTTGGCGTCGATAGTACCTCAATGGATAGGAGAATTAAGAAGTTAATTCAACAGCAACATGTTAGTGGCGCAATTTTATTTACGAAGAACCTTGAATCCGTTCAACAAGCTAAGCAACTAATTAATAACTTAAAAAAGAGTAATGCGAACAACCCTGCTTCTTTGTTTATCGGTATTGATGAAGAGGGCGGGCGTGTCTCGCGAATGCCAGAAGAGTTCCTATCAACACCTGCTAGTAGAGAGATTGGTGATTCTGCCGACTTGAATTGGGCTTATCATACTGGTCAAGTAATTGCTATGAAGGTTGCCTCACTTGGCTTTAATATCAACTTTGCTCCTGTACTGGACATCGATAGTAATTCAAATAATCCTGTGATTGGCGATCGTTCCTTTGGATCAAGTCCGGCTAAAGTAAGTGATTTTGGAATTACTCAAATGAAAGGTATGCAGTCGGAACAAGTCATTTCTGTTGTCAAGCACTTTCCCGGACATGGTGATACAACTAGCGATTCACATATTCAGTTGCCAACGATTGATCATCCTAAATCTCGATTAATGCAGGTAGAGTTACTGCCATTTCAACGAGCGATTACTAAAGGAGCAGATGCAGTTATGGTTGGTCATCTACTTGTAACAGCGTATGATAATGATTCCCCTGCTTCCATGTCAAAAACGATCATATCTGGTTTGTTACGAGAAGAGTTAGATTTTAATGGTGTAGTCGTTGCAGATGATATGACTATGGGAGCGATTCAAGATAATTACGATATAGGCGAAGCTGCAGTGCAATCGATTAAAGCAGGTAGTGATCTAATTCTTGTTTGCCACGACTATGATAATGCTGAGTCAGTGATTAATGGAATTAAGTACGCAGTACAAGCGGATGAGATCACTGAAATGCGTATTGATCAAAGCGTAGAGCGGATATTGAAGCTTAAACAAAAATATCAATTAACAGATGCGTCAATTGAACATGTAGCTATTGATGAAATAAATCAAGCTATAAAAACATGGTAACGTAACTATTTAAACGATCTTACAAGGCTTACGTTTCTTTCAATCACGTAAAATTATGTAATGAAACAAAATACATATTTTGTTTCATTATGAAAATCAATGAAAGCTTGTTACAATAGTTAATGAACCTTTTATATAATCTATGTATAAAAATGTAATTATACATATCGAGTGGAAACGTTCTTCAAATATATGGTAATTATTTGAGAGATCTATCTAAAAAAAGATATAAATAAAGGATTGCATGGAAGCGAATAAAGGGATTGGTCGCAAAGGTATATTTCGCTTCGTCTGAGAGTCCTTCAAATTACTTCTATTTAAGAGGAGGGGAATCACAATGGAGAAAATGAAGTTTGGAGATTATGTTTTTCTTACAAAAGGGGAACATATCTATCTTCTTGAAAAGTATGGCGAATATGAACTAAACCGAAAGATCGAGGATTTAAACAAATCAAAGCTCAGAGATCCAAGACGAATCTCTGAAATTAAATCAGATTTCCATGCTTTAATTAGTAAAGGCATGCAAACGGTTCAACCAATTCGAGATCGATTAAAAATTGAAGCGATGAAGCAAGAGTTAAAGAAGAAATCATATCGTAATTATTTTTTGTTCGTCATGGGTATCAACACAGGGTTACGTATTAGCGATATTTTACCATTACGTGTTTATGATGTTCGCGGAAAAACACACATTGTTTTGAAAGAAACTAAAACTAGGAATCGTAAAAGATTCCTATTACCAGCAGAACTACGGGGAATTATAGCAGATTATATAACAGGTAAGCACGACGAGGAATATCTATTCCCTTCTCATAAAACGGACTTACCTATTAAGCGGATACAAGCTTATAAGATCTTAAGTAGTGCAGCTAACAATGTTGGTATCAAGGATTTTGGCACGCACAGTTTAAGGAAGACTTTTGGTTATTGGCATTATACAGTAAATAAAGATGTAGCCTTATTGCAAGATATCTTTAATCATTCATCACCTGACATCACGCTACGGTACATTGGGATAAACCAAGATATTGTTGATAAAAGCTTAGAGCATTTTAGTTTATAAGAAGTATGAATAACCGACTTGTTATGAAAATCGATCGTTAATCGGAATATGTTACCTTAACGATCGATCTCATATTCCCAATGACTTGGTCGATGGAGAAAAGAAGGGATTTTTGTACTTGCATCGCCATTTGCTGCATTTAGCTGAGGTTGAGTGATAAATAAGCTTTCACTTAAATTAGTACCTTGTATATTTGCATCTCTTAAGTCCGCACCTATCAAATCAGATCCTCTTAAATCTGCTTCACGGAGGTCGGCAGCAATAAATAAAGCACCTCGCAAGTTTTCACCTCTTAGATCTGCTTTATAAAAATTAGCCCCTATGAAATCAGCCCTTTGCTTATCCTTTTTTTGTGCTATTCCAAAGTTACGTTGCGCATTGGAACGAATAATTGCACTTGTCTGTTGTAGTAAATCATTAACCTTATCACGATGAGCTTGTATATCTATTGTTAATATTTCATTCGCCTCATAAAATGTAAGTTGTTCCGTTTCTGTAAACATAGTTATTAGATCACTTTTAAATGGTAATGAAGGTTCTATATCGATTGCTTGTGACAAATACCATAGCATTTCCTGAAGCTGTTGCATAATGGGGAATACGGTGAACATTTGCGAAGCTAATACTTCAGAAGAATTCCAATCAATTCCTGAGAAAGTATGTTGTGAAACCTTTTGTCCCGCCCCAAAGCATTCAAAAACAGAACATCCGCGGAACCCTTCGTTTCGTAAGGTCTTATGTATAGCGCAATTAAAATTTGAATGCAAATTGGAACAAGGTGTCCCTGCATTTTTATTCCGTGCAAAGTCTGCTGACTTTGCAAACGGTAATGCTACACAACATAGTCCAAAACAATTTTCACAATCCGATTTTAAATTGTTCTTTATTTTATCTTGATAGGTATTAACATTTATTTTTGACAAATCTTATTCATCTCCTGTTTCTACTCATCTGTTTTCAATAGCGGGAAAGCTGTAGTTGTTAGCTATTTTTGGTTAATAACTGCTTCTTACATTTATTCCAGCTTGACTATGTATTGCAATCGATAGGTGCATAGTGATATACATTTTTTAATCATTGGCTCAAGATCAGAAGTTCACCACCTGGACGCAAACCAATTCCAGGAAGAATTTTTTCTGGAGTCATGTTTATATATGTATCCATTCCGATATTTGTCCATAATTCTGGTGATTTACGTTGCATAGCCTGAGCGATGCTTGTCTTCCCTGATCGAGGAGCACCGTTAAGGTTGACAATCTAACCTTTATGAAAGCTTGTCACATGTATACCGCCCTTCCTTTTAAAGGATTATATATCAACTCGTTTAGCCATATGGTGACCTGTCATATGATAGCCCATTTTCTTATAAAGAGAAATGGCGCGATGATTATGAGCAAAAACATGTAATCCGATTTGTTTAATGTTATACGAAATTGCATAAGCGTCTAGTGCCTCCATGGTAGCTTTACCTAGTCCTCTTCCTTGTTGATTATCATCCAAATGTATGTCATAAATAAAGGCTTGTTTCTCCTGCCCGTTTGTTCGAATATGAATCCATAAGATGCCGACATTTTGTTCATTATGCACGATAGAAAATAGTTTCTGATTATTTGTTTCTAAACCTGCTGGTAATAGATCTGTAAACTGATTTTCCGCTTTTTGTAAAGCATCTTCCTCTTTCCAATTTCCTGCTTGAACATGTTGATTGGCATATTCTTTCACTGAATTTTTATAGTAATGATCGAATGTTTCTTGATTCATTGGTGTTAACTGCACTTTCATGATGCTTGCCCCCTTTTCTTTATTTTGTTGTCCCGATGCGTTAATCCCCGGATAAACAGTACACCTGTGACTATACGTAGAGCTACATTTTTAGCTTGAATGAAAAACATATAAGCTAAAAGGGAACGCTCGAACCAAGCCAATAAATAGGTTGTATAAAGACGAGTAGAGTTAATAGAATACTTGAAGGTAAATGATATGTATTTCTTTTTTTAATAATTTTCCAAAGTTAGTAACAATAGCAATACTATCATTCCAAAAGTGATATAAAGCGATAATGCAGGTTGTTGAAAAACACATATCTCTCCTCCACATTATTATTTCGTTATACTCTCTCTGTTCTCCTGCTAGATTTAGTTATTTTCAATCAGAGTAAGATTCCGTTTTTTTCTGATATGGAGCACGTGAAATAAATTGCGTTTATTGAACCGATTATTTGCTTTTGGAAAGGGAAATAATTGCTTTTGCTTGGTGAATAATTTGATCACTGAGATCTACTGGCTCCACTACTTTTATTTTATCTGCAAAACTCAAAATATAGCCAACCGCTTCATCCTTTGTATCAAATGTAAGCTTTACTCGTATCCAGCCTCCTTTTTTATTGCTTTTCGTTTCGATTTTCTTCATAAACCGATTGGTGAATGCTAGTCTAGGTAGAATGGACGGATCTACATCAACACAAACCTCATATGTAGGAAGTGTGTCCATAAAAGCTTTTGTCGATGTTTCCCAATAGCTAGCGAGATGAAAGTCTTTTGGTCTACTAAATTGCACATCTAAGATTTCAGCAGAAGTTATTCGAGATACACGATAGTTACGAAACGCATCCTCATTTTTCAAGGCAACTAAGTACCATTTGCTCCCCTTTGCTACTAGTCCGAGCGGGTTGACTAGTTGATGACCAGAGGATCCATCCAGACGTTCATAACCTAATAATAATTGATTGCAATTCCATATCGCCTGTTTCAGCACATCAAAGTATGCATTTTTTTCTTGTCGGTTTCTCCACCCACTTGTATCAATGAATACAATTCCAGATTTCTTCTGCATTTTTATGATAAATAGACGGAATGGAGGCAATAAGTTTACTTCTTGCATTTTTAGAAGTCTTTGATAATCCTAAATCCTCTAGTAGATGTGGGGATGTTGAAATAAATAAAGCGCGCATTTCTTCTTCTGTTAAACCTGTCAATGTAGTACGATAATTTTCCAATAACGACCATCCGCCATTTTGTCCTCGTTCAGCTACTACTGGTATACCTGAACTGCTAAGTGCCTCCATATCTCGATAGATGGTTCGCTCAGATACTTCAAGTCTTTCCGCCAATTCCTTTGCAGTAATCTGCCCATATGCTTGTAGTTGTATAAGAATGGATAATAGTCGATCGCCTCGCATCATAATCCCCTTTTTACTTCAATGTATATCAGAAAAATAAAGTCATTCCTATGATAATGATCATAATATCAGCACAAATGTGAATAATCCATGAAAACCATATGGTTTTATTTTTTTCATTTACTTTATGAAAAATGATCGCAATCAACCAAAGACCAATGAAGCATGCTGCAATTAAGAACTTGTTGAACCATAAAGCAATCATGGGAATATGGTAGGATGCGAATAATAACGGGCTAATAATGTAACCGAGCTTTCGTGGAAGCTGAAAGAAAATAAACCCACGAAAAAAATATTCTTCTAATAATGAATTAATCAATGTAACGTAAATACCAACAAAAATAAACCCAGTTGCTGTGATACCTAATCGATTTGTTAAATCATGCTTTATTTCACGTATATCGAAGAATGGCTGTAGCATTAAATAAGCAAATAATACAATTCCTGCAGATAGTGTCCCTAATAAAAGTAAATGAAGCCAGTCCCGGCGACTTAGTTTCTTCATACTTAGAACGTCAGTAAAACGGAACCCTTGGAATAATTTACTATAGAGCCATATATTCAAGAAAAATAAGCTGATCTTACTAATTGTTTTTATAGTATAATTTATGGTTAAACCATGTTCGATAAAAGCGAGCGTTGCACATGTTACGAATGTACTGCTTATTAAAAAAATAATCTTCTTTGACACAAGTTTCCCCCATTAATGTATTTCGTGTTATTCTGGGATAAGTATTTATGTCAATAGATACGCAAGCAAAAATCCCAGTTCTCCTGATTTTATATTATCATATTAAAAACCAATCATCATAAACTGATGATTGGTTTTTATAAATATTTAATTAGTTAAAAAGGTTCATGCTCAAATATCGCTCACCTGAATCAGGTGCTATACAGACTACTTTCTTATTCTCTCCAAGCTTTTTAGCAACTTGGATTGCTGCATGTACGGCTGCAGCACCGGATAAACCAATAAATATTCCTTCTTGTTGAGCAATTTGCTTAAACATCGAAACGGCATCGTCATCGGCGATTTGTAAGATTTCATCATAGATATCTGTATTCAAGATATCTGGAATAAACCCAGGGCTTGTTCCGACTAATTTATGCTTACCTGGTTTCCCACCTGAAAGTACTGGTGAGCCTTTAGGTTCCACAACGGCAATGTGCAGATTAGAAATTTTTTCTTTTAATGCTTCCCCTGTTCCTGTTACCGTTCCCCCGGTTCCTGCTGTGCATACAAATGCATCTAATTCATCATTCATTTGTTCTAATACTTCGATTGCCGTAGTTGTTCGATGAATATCTGGATTAGCCTCGTTTTCAAATTGTTGAGGAATATAGCTCCCTGGATTTTCCTTTTGCAATTCTAATGCTTTTTTTATTGCACCAGGCATTTTTTCTTCACTTGGAGTCAAGACTATTTCTGCACCATAGGCACGTAAAATGTTTCTTCTTTCCTCGGTACTATTATCTGGCATTACAATGATCGCTTTATATCCTTTAGCGGCAGCATTCATAGCTAAACCAATTCCAGTGTTTCCGCTGGTTGGTTCAATTATTGTATCTCCTGGTTGAATCAATCCTTTTTCTTCGGCGATTTTTATCATATTATAGGCAGCACGATCCTTCACACTTCTACTTGGATTATATTGTTCCAATTTCACATACACATCTGCTGCACCTTTTGGTACGACCTTATTTAATTTCACCATAGGGGTATTACCTATAAGTTCACTAACGTTGTTAACGACTCGCATGTTATTAAAACCACCTTTGTATACATATACGTTTATTTGACGAAGTCTTTCTACTTCATTATGCGTAAGGCTAATAAAAGTTTTCTACAATAGGGTATTCCATTATATTATAATGGGATTGTAACCATTTTTCCAACTTTGCCTATCGGATAACATGAATAAAAGATAACCTTATATCTTTTATATTTATTATGCACGTCGTTTATATTATTTTGAGTTATGGATAAAAGATCATGCCAATACATAAAGGTATGATCTTTGTAGCTTGGATATTTATCCTTGTTTATCTGTTTCTTATAAGGTGGTTACTCTCTACTATCTATTTATTATAATTGCGGCTAACCTGTTAAATCGACTTCCCTTAAACGAAGCTGCATAATGAAAATAAGGTTCTAATTTCATTTCTTGTATTAATATAGCAAACGAAAAGAAATTAAAGCATCACTTTTATATTACAATGAAAGAATAAAAATAAAGGAGTTGCTTAATATGACAGTGAAACTTAGCCCTTATCTAAATATGGAAGGTAATGTAAAGGATGCAATACAGTTTTATGAGCAAGCAATCGATGCTGAGGTCTTGAGCATTATTACTTATGGAGATATGCCGGACATACCCAATACATTTACAGATGATCAAAAGGATCTGGTGGCACACGCAAATTTACAAGTAGGTGAGACGGAGCTTATGTTTTCAGATGTGCCTGATGGTTCCACTGTTGAAAAGGGCAAACAAGTAACAATTTGTATTACAACGAATGATGTGGCAAAATCAAAACGATTTTTTGAAAATCTACAGCAAGATGGTATAGTCAATATGCCTTTTGCAGCGCAACCTTTTAGCCCAGGCTTTGGTGATGTAACCGACAAATTTGGTGTGACCTTTCAAATTAATACTGAATTATAAACAAAAATAAAAGCTGGAGTTGTAAGCATAAATGCAGGCTCCGGCTTTTATTAATTTCTTTATTCAAAAATTGCTAAATGAAACTTGACTCATATAATGCTATATTATTTATTCATTAAATGGTTTTAGCTGTGCACGGTGATTAAAAAATGTCTTATAGGCTAAATGTAAAAAGATTACAACCGTAATAGAAACGGTACCCGCCACGCCCAGCATAATCGCAATCTGGTATTTTACTGCACTAACCGGAGATGCACCAGCAATAATTTGTCCAGTCATCATTCCAGGTAAAAAAACGATTCCCATACCTACCATCGAGTTAATGGTTGGAAGCATTGCTGAATCGAATGCTTGATTAATAATGGAAGCTGAAGCATCCTTTGGTGTAGCTCCTAACATTAAAGCACCTTCTACCTTCTCTCTTTGCTCTTTAATTCCAATAAGTAACTGATTGACACCTAATGTTATTCCTGTCATTGCGTTACCGATAATCATCCCACCAATTGGAATAAAGAATTGTGGATCATACCAAGGATCTAATTGTAATACGACAAATAAGAAGTAAATTAAGCTAATTACGATACCTAAAAACATCGCTAATCCTATTGTTTTCTTTATAGAAAGGCTAATGGTTACACTCGCACGTTTGTATACATTATAAATAGCAAATCCAAGCATGAATAAGACAATAATCAATGTTATGATCGGATGAGGCTGTTCAAAAACAACCATTAGTAAATATCCAACTAAAATTAATTGTACTGTCATGCGTAATGTTGAGATAATAATTATCTTCTCTCGAGGAATTCGTTTAACTCGCACAATAACCCATAATATAACAATAAATACATAGGCAAATAATAACTGCCACAGTGTTAAATCCATTGCACTGGACTCATTCATTTGGACACGCCTCCTGCAACGACAGACTTACTAAATCGATTCATATCAATCATTGTATCCGCTAGCTCTTGAGCAAGTGCTAAATCATGGGTTATCATGATTAAGGTTTTATTTGTGGCTTTAATGAAGTCAACAAAAGCGTGTATGACCTTGGAGGCTGTTGTGTGATCCAGCGCTGATGATGGCTCGTCCAATAAAAAAACTTCAGCATCTAATAGCATTGCTCGCGCTAAAGCAAGTCGCTGTTTTTCTCCCCCCGATAATTCACCTGCTTGTGCTGCCAATGTTTTATGTAAATCCAGCTGATGTAAGCACCTGTCTAATTCTTCATCAGTAGAAACACGTTGCCCGGATAACTTTTGACCGATTTGTAAATTATCTCGAACTGTTCCATCAAAGATAACAGGCGTTTGCGGTACCATTGTAATATATCGACGTAATTGTACGGGATCCATTTCTGAAAGGTTCTTCCCTTTAAAGTAAATATTACCTTCGTTTGGAGAAATTAAATGATTTACTAATCGAAGAAACGTTGATTTTCCACTACCACTTTTTCCTATAATACAGGTTACTTTATTTGCTTCAATGCTTAAATGATCTATTTCGATAATTCCATTTACTTTCACGTTTTCTATATGAAACAAGAGATGATTCCATCCTTTCCTTATATTACTCTTAGTATTTCAAATATAATCCGAATTATTTCTTTACATAAACGCTATTATAACTAAAATGGAATAAAAATAACCCACGTATTCGTGAGTTATCCTTAAGTAAACGTAACTGTAATAGTGCTTTCATGAAAAAGTTACTAGCCAGATTTCACATAAATACCGAAATGTCAATGATGCCAACGTGTCTTACATTAACTTTTCCAGATTTTTAAATTCTAATGACTGAAATTTAGTTGTAATTTTCTTTTTATCGTAATTCCATAAAGCGTCATCAAGTCCACAGCTAATCGGTACATCGCATTTGATTTCAGCAAGCTTCCTTGACAAATGGAGCATGTCCAGGTTTGCATTAATCTTCGTTTGTACCCCCTTTGGAAGCTTATCCATATTTGCTAATATATCATCGATTGAACCATGTTCTTGAATTAATTTTAATGCCGTTTTTTCACCAATCCCTTTAACTCCAGGGTAATTATCAGAAGCATCCCCCATCAATCCTTTTAGATCAATTATTTGCTTAGGTGAAATGCCTTTTTTAGCTATGAAATTACCATGATCAAAGATCTCGTAATTTCCTTGTCCTTTTTTCATGATAGCAACACGGATACCATGATCTACCAGCTGTAGAATATCTTGGTCTCCTGTCAAAATGGTTACCTCATCCTCTATGGCATATGCGCGTGCTAACGTACCAATACAATCATCAGCCTCAAAATTCTCCATTCCTATATTAGGCATATCGAAACTATCTACAACTTCCTTTACTAAATCAAATTGTGGAATCAGTTCTACGGGTGGTTCATCACGATTCGCTTTATAGCCTTCATACATTTCTGTGCGAAACGTTTTACTTCCCATATCCCAGCAGCAAATGACATGAGTTGGTTCAAAGGTATTAACTGCATCTAGGAAATAGCGTAAAAATTGATATACTCCATTTGTCGGAATTCCTTTACTCGTTTTCATATAGTTTCCTCTAAATGCTGTGGCAAAGAAGCCGCGAAATAATAGGGCCATACCATCAACAAGTAGAATCTTTTGTTTTACCATGTCATCCTTCCCTCGTTTCAAAAAGCTCTAGTATTGATGCTAGTTTTTGTTTCGTATTCTTAAGCTCCGCTAGTGATATGTTAGAAGTCATCATTTCTAGCGAACTATTCATATAATTATCCCACTGAAGGAAAAGCTCTTTTTTCATCAAATCAATAATCTCAGCCCATTGCTCAGAATAGGATGAAACCATAACCTGTTTACTTGCTTCAAGATATTGTTTTATAAACGGTTTAAAGACACGATAAATCTCATCTTTCATCAATTCTTTTTCATTCTTCTCGAAGAAGGACTTCGTATTTTTAAATGTCGCCAATGCACGCTCGAATTCTTGCACATCGATATCTGAAAACGCCTCTAAATAGGTTGGTGTAACTAGTTCCTTTATTTCTATATTCGGAAGAATAAAGCTGTCATCAATCTCTTTACCCGTTTTACGAATTGTTGCAAAAACTTCCTTCGCTAATTTTTCGACAAGTGATTCGATTCGTAATGAAACTGCTTGTAATTCACGAATAAGTTCCTGCCCACAATAGGTTATTAGATTTTGTAGGCTGTCCCATAATTGCATTTTAGCAAACTTGCCTGTTTCTGTAATCGTTGTCGGATTAAACATTTCTTTAAACATGTCGTGAAATCGAATTCCGATACGCTCGAGCACATAATAGAGCTGTTTTTCTATTTTTTGATTGATTTTATTGGTATCTGGGTTTATATTTATATGTTTCATTTCATGCTGTAATCGGTCTTTCTTTGCAAGCATAGACTGTTTCCATGCTGCCTTTTCACTTTGGTCCAGCTTCTGTGATTCTATATAGTGATTTAATTGCTGGTATGCTCGCTTCATATCCCATAGTGCTGATGCTACTGTTAAATGTGTCAAGTCATCATGAATAAAATGATAGAAAGCCGCTTCAAAATGATTCATTTTCTCATTTAGTTGGATATGCGCTTGCTTTTCTTGAAGTGATTGACGACTAGATGCTGGATATAGTCTAGGGAATCGTATTCCGAGCTTAAGTAATTGCTCTTTAACGTAAGAACAAACGACTTGGAGCTCTTGTTCATCCTTTGCTAGATCAGCTGCATTTACAATAAAAAACATTTTGTCAAGCTGAAATACCTCTTTTACTCTGCCGAGCTGCATCAGAAAATCCTTATCGGCACGGTTTAAAGCATGGTTATAATAGGTAACATAAAGAATCGCATCTGCATGCTTAATATAATCAAATGCTACATTAGTATGACGTGCATTGACAGAATCAGCACCAGGAGTATCCACTAGACTAATGCCCTGTCTCGTTAGTTCACAATCATAATAAAGATCAATGGATTCTAGATAACATGCCTTCGATTCATCGGTCACGTAAATCGGAAATTCGTCTATAGATAAAGTAAGCTTTTCTCCAATCGTTGATTGTATGTCGTTAAAGCCTGTTAGCATTGCCTTTAAATAGGATTGATACGTATTGCTTAAAAGTTCGTTATTAAACAGTTCTTCTGCTCTTATCCACTCAAGAAGTTCTTCCAGCTTGGTAGCTTTAGGTGAAAACTTTTTCGTGATAGAATGGATATCTTTAATTAATGACGCTTCATCCTTCACCTTCACTAATACTGTACCATGCTTATACGTATCCGTCACTGGATTAATTCGATTTACTGTTGCAGTTGTAGGATTTGGAGATACGGGTAGTACTTGTTCACCTATCAGGGCATTTGCAAAGGAAGATTTACCAGCACTAAATGCTCCAAATAAAGCAATTGTATAAGATCTATGTTGTAAACGCTGCTTTTTTTGCTGCAAGTCATTAACTAGGGAATCAAAGCCTGGTAATCCTTGAATTGCTGCCGATGATTGGGATAATGCCTGAATCATTGTATCCATAGAATCCATGGATTTATTCATTCCAGTATTTTCATTATCTGCCTTTTCTTCTTCTCTCTCAGGTTTTTGTTCACAAATTTCCAATAACGGCTTTTTCCCTCGCTTTATTCGTTGCTCTTTCATCAGAAGCCTATCTTCAATCTCTTTAACAGCACATTCCGATTTATGATCTGCTTTCAATAAATGATGTACTGCCATTTTTTTCTTTTCAAGATCTTCTTCGATTATTACATAGTTTGCCACTATGCTTTGGGTTTCTTTCAGTTCATTTAGTTGCTTATTACAAGCATTAATTGTCTCCGTATTATGCTGATGGAGATGTGTCTCCATTGTATTCCATAATTGATTTGCTTGTTGCTTGTATTTTCGCTTTATTTCTCCTGAAAGATCATTGGTATAATTAATGACATAATCTCCGTTTATTGTAGCTCCTTGTTTAATAAGATTAACGAGATCCTTATAAGTTAGAGAAATGGAGAAATGTTGCAATTGTTCCTGTAAATCCGTATCTTCGATCTGGTAACGCTGTAATAACTCGCTCCACTTGTCACGTAATTTCCACTGCAATGACGCACTTTCGACTTTTTCTAAATTGGACAGAAAATCTGTTGCTCGCTGTTGTCGTGCTTCTTCGGTTTTTTTCTTTGAGCCAATAAGGCCAATTTTAAAATGGCTTTGTTGTGATTCCAAAAATAATTTAGCAGAATCACGTAGATTCGCTGGCATGAGATATGCATTCTTCAGTGTTTGATGTAATTCATCAAAAAAATCACGTTTTACATGTTCAATATTTTGTTGGAGATTCGTAATTTTCTGCTCTATCTGTTTTATTTTTTTAACTTCTTGTTGATGCTCAGGTGGCACGCGGTACGGTGCTAGTTTTTCTTCATATTGCAATTCAAGAAACGTCTCATGTTCTTTGACGAGTACGTGAGCAGCATGATTATGCTGCAGTAATTCACCTTTCTTTATAGTCAATAAAGAATGGAGTGTATGCTTTATATCCTCAAACTGATTATTTTGTGCAGTTGATTCTACGAGAGAGGAATAGAATATAGCGATTGGTTGAATGTCCCATAAATCAAACGTTTGTTTAATGCTTGTTTCAAATGACTGAAATGATAATTCGTTTTCATCATGTTTATCTATCTGATTAATGATGACATAGAACGGTATAGATTTCTCATGTAATCCTGCTAAAAATTGAAGATTCACTTCAGATTGTACATGGTTATAATCCATCACATAAAATAGGACATCAATTAAATGAAGCGATGATTCTGTCATTAGTCTATCTGCATCATCTGCCGCGTCGATACCTGGCGTGTCAATTAAGGCGGTTCCGTTCGGCAAAAGCTGCTCAGATGTACTTATTTCAATTTTTTTAATCTTATCTTTATCCATGGAATATTGCTTGATTAATTCCATGTCAAAGGGCTCTTGATACTCCTCTGGTGCATCATGATGAAAATGTAGCCGTACTGTCCCATTACCGGATTCTATTTTTACAATATTTGCACTTGTTGGTATGGGGCTTTTGGGTAAAATATCCTGTTTTAATAACGCATTTATCATCGATGATTTTCCAGCAGAAAAGTGACCAGCAAAGCAGATCATTAATTCTTGTTTTTTGAATTTATCGTAGAGCTCTAAAATTTTCTCGGCATGGTGTACATCTTTATGTTCAATCATTTTTTGATATATAGCTGCTAGCTGATACAAACTACGTTGTGTCGCATCTATTGTCTTCAAACTACTCATTTCCTTTCACGCTTCCCTTATCCATATACTAGCGTCTATTATACGAGATAAGCATCTATATTTCTACTTCCTATAAGGAATTATCCTTTGTTTTCTCAACTAATCGTGACGCTATATATCGTATGACATCTCCCCGGCTAATGACTCCTATGACAATCTGTTCGTCTGTTACAACGGGAATTTTCTTAAATGCATGCGCAGAAAATATTTTAACAGCTTCTTCCAAGTCTGATTCAGGGTGTACCGTAATAATTTGTTTTTTACGCATAAGTTCGGTAACAGGTTTTGATAATGCAGCATCAATATTTTGCTGGAGATTTTGAATCTTGTCAATCATTACGTGGGCATATAAATCATATACTGTCCTCCCTCTTGGCTGCAGATATCGTATGACATCTCCGTCAGTAATCATACCTAAAAGCTTGCCAGCTGTATCTATTACAGGTGCACCACCTATTTTATTAACAGTCAATAGCTGTAATAATTCTTTCATAGTGGTATCTGGTGTAACATAGATCACATCTTTTATCATAAAGTCTTTTACCTGCATCGTAAGTACCTCCATTAAGTCGATAATCTCTTTACTGTTATTAACTTTTACAGAATAATTATACTTATTAAAAATAGCTACCCACTGTCGAGTCAGTAAGTAACTATTTTTAATAAGTATGTTAATATAGCTGGCGATAGTTACCACCATAAAAAATGACCGGTTCCCCCTCATTAGACTTTATTTCTGTTACCTCAGCTATAAAGATTAAGTGATCTCCAGTCTTAGCCGTTTCCTTTACATGACAAGCCATCGTTGCTAATGACCCTTCTATGACTGGAACATCTCCCTGCTGTATAAATGGTACTTCTCTGTCTTTTGCTTTTTGTCTGGCAAATATTTTTGATAAATCCTTTTGCTCATCAGTTAAAATACTAATTCCAAATTGCATCGTTTCCTGAAGCTTTTTATACATACTAGCTTTTTCATCAATCGAAACAGCTATTAATTTAGGATCTAAAGATACAGACATAAAAGCATTTACTGTCATGCCTACTATTTCTTCATGATAATTGGTGGATATAATTGTTATACCTGTTGCAAATTGCCCCATTACATCTCGAAAAAGTCGCTCATCCACTATACGTCCTCCCCCTTTTCTCGATTTCAGTTCCTTTTAGAATATCATCTAAACGGATAAAATTGAAAAAAGACGCTTTAAGTTTACATAATAATATTTTCATAAACTCATTTCCATGATTATGTTAGTATATGCTTGAGGTAAGTCATTTGACACAGATATTCGAAAACTAAGATTAGAAGTTTTGTTGGTTAACAAAAGCATGCTTGTTTCTCATGTTCCAAGAGATATAGCGAAAACATTCAAGCAATCTATAAAAATGACAGAGAGCATCAGTCTCTCTGTCTTGATAATCTATTATACTGGGTATACACCGTGTTTTCTCTCGGTAAACGTAACGTTCTTCGAATCATAGATAGAATAACGTTTAATCAATTCTTCTCTTAATTGCTCTGGTTCAATAACCGCATCAATTACCATCTCTGAAGCAAGTCGATATATATCAATATTTTCCTTATATTCTTCTTGTTTTTCTTTGATAAATTGAGGTCGTTCCGCTTCTGGTAGCTCTTGGATTTTATTTGCATAAACCGCATTAACTGCTGCTTCTGGACCCATAACAGCTATTTGCGCGGTAGGTAGTGCTAAACAACAGTCTGGTTCAAATCCAGGCCCAGCCATTGCATATAAACCCGCTCCATATGCTTTTCGAACAATAACGGATATTTTCGGGACGGTTGCTTCACTCATTGCTGCGAGCATCTTTGCTCCATGTCGTATAATTCCTGCTCGTTCTACTTTTGTTCCAATCATAAATCCAGGTACATCAACTAAGAATAATAATGGTATATTAAAAGCATCACAAAGCTGCATAAACTTAGCCGCCTTGTCCGCAGAATCAGGAAAGAGCACGCCACCTTTCATTCGTGGCTGATTCGCGATAATGCCAATCGATTTTCCTTGCATTCTAGCAAGACCAGTAATTATTTCTGGAGCAAACTTTTTCTTGATTTCACAGAAGCTATCCTCATCAATAATGTGCGTTATTAAATCATGCATATTGAAAGGAGCATTCTGATTTTCTGGAATCAAATCTGTAATACGCTTCTCTAACTTTTTGCTGTCTTTGGGAGTTTTGACATTTGGCTTTTTTCTAAAATTAGCAGGAAAATAATTCAAGTATTTTTGTGTGTATTCGATTGCCTCTTGCTCGCTTTTAACTAATACATCACCAACGCCAGAAACAGAGCAATGCATGTTTGCTCCACCCATTTCTTCAAGGGTTACCTTTTCTCCAATGACTTTTTCTGCCATTCGTGGCGACCCTAGGTACATGGAAGCATTCCCATCAACCATAATGACAATATCACAGAATGCGGGGATATACGCTCCTCCTGCAGCAGATGGTCCAAATAATAAACAGACCTGTGGTACACGGCCAGATAACTTTATTTGATTATGAAAAATCCTTCCAGCTCCTCTTCTGCCTGGAAACATTTCTACTTGATCTGTTATTCTCGCACCAGCAGAGTCAACTAGATAAATCATCGGAACCTCTAATTTTTCTGCCGTTTCTTGAATACGTAGTATTTTCTCAACCGTTCGCTTCCCCCATGAACCAGCTTTAACTGTAGAATCATTTGCCATCACACATACCGATTGACCATTAATCTTACCGATACCAGTAACAACGCCATCTGAAGGAAGTGATCCATCCATACAATTGGCGAAAAAAGCATCCTCGATGTCTATATCTTGATCAAATAATCGCTTTAGTCTTTCCCTAACAAACAATTTGCCATGTTGTTTATTTTTTTGATGATATTTTGCTTGACCACCTTTTTCAATTTTATTAACTCTTTCTTGAAACTCTTCCAAATACGACATTTTGTAGCCTCCTGGTTTTAGTTTCCTTTGTAATTTGGAGTTCGTTTTTCACGAAATGCTTGTAAACCTTCTAATCTATCATGCGTGGGTATGGTTTGCTGATAAGCAAGGTTTTCCAGCATTAATCCTGTTGTAATATCCGTTTGTACACCCTTATTGATCGCTGTTTTGGCTTGTTTTAGAGCAATTGGTCCGTTTTTAGAGATGGCCCTTGCCAGTTGAAGTGCAGAATTCATAAGTTCGCTTGATTTTACTACCTCTTCAACTAGTCCTATTGCTAATGCTTCGTTCGCGTTTATACGCTGAGCACTGTAGATTAATCGTTTTGCTTGTCCGATACCAATTAATCGAGGCAGTCGCTGTGTTCCGCCTGCCCCCGGGATAATCGCCAACGATGTTTCTGTGAGTCCCATATTTACATGGTTAGCGGCAATTCGAATATCCGATGCTAATGCCAGTTCTAAACCACCACCAAAGGCAACGCCATTAATCGCGGAAATAACAGGCATGGACATATTCTCAACCATTGTGACTGTTTTTCCTATATATTCCACAGCATGAATGACTTCCTGATTAGACATTCCTGATCTTTCCTTCAGATCTGCACCTGCACAGAAGGCTTTTTGACCAGCTCCGGTAATTACTGTACAAGTGACTGTTGGATCTTGTTCTATGGTATGGACGGTGGCTTGCAGTTCTTGCAATAACTTTTTCGACATTGCATTCGCTGCTTCTGGTCGATTTAGAGTCACCATAGCTACTCCGTTATTGATGTCTAAGTTGACTAGACTAGTACTCACTGAAATCCCCCCCTACGAATAATTTTTCAGATGCTATCACGGAATTATTATTCGATGATAGCAATAATATCCCCTTCATTAACAAAATCTCCTTCGGCTACTTTCATTTCCTTTATCGTGCCTGAAGACTCTGCAATAATAGGTATTTCCATTTTCATAGATTCTAGGATTACAACATCCTGTCCTTCTTCAACCGCTTCTCCGTGTGTCGCTGTAATTTTCCATACACTACCTGCCATTGATGCTTTTAATTCCATTATTTATTCCTCCTATTTTTTATTCAATTGAGTTAAATAGTTTGTTTCTACAAAATTTGTTGTTGTATTTCCTGATCTAAATGCTTGATGTTTCATTATTGAAAGAAGCATGGGGAGATTTGTTTTAATCCCTTCAATCTTATATTCTTGAAGAGCTGTTTGAAGTAATGAAATTGCTTCGTTTCTCGTTTGACCATGTACAATTAATTTTCCAATCATCGGGTCGTAAAATGGTGTGACATCATAATTGTTACAAACCGTGATTTCATTTCTTATTTTTTCTCCTTCTGGAGGTTCAAACCTATGAATATGCCCCGGTGAAGGGAAGAAAGTAATTGGATCTTCTGCATAGATGCGTGCCTCAATTGCATGCCCGTTTAAGTGGAGATCAGCTTGTTTTATATCTAACGCTTCTCCATTAGCAATTTGAATCTGTTTCTCTACAATATCAATACCGGTTATTTCTTCTGTTATTGGGTGTTCTACTTGAATACGTGTGTTCATTTCTAAAAAGTAGAAGTTTTCTTGTTCATCTACTAAAAATTCAATGGTCCCAGCATTTGTATAACCTAATGTCTTAACCGCTTGAATGGCTTTATCTCCCATGTTTTTTCTTGTCTTTTCGGAAATAAACGGGGAAGGGGCTTCTTCAATAACCTTTTGATTTCTTCGTTGAATCGAACATTCTCGCTCAAACAGATGAACAGCATTACCATAATGATCTGCCAGTACTTGAATTTCAATGTGTCTAGCATTTTCTACCTTTTTTTCTATAAACATAGAGCCATCCCCAAAAAAATTCAGAGCACGTTTAGAATTGTTTTCAATGGCCTTTGAAAGCTCTTCCTTCGAGTGAACCATCTGCATCCCGATACCACCACCACCAGCGGATGCTTTCAGCATGATTGGATAACCGATAGCTTCTGCAATGGATGTTGCTTCTTCCGCAGATGTTACCGCTCCTTCGGTGCCCGGTACTACAGGTACACCAGCTTGCTGCATCATGGTTCTTGCTGCTATTTTACTACCCATTTGACGAATAACCTTGCTCTTTGGGCCAATAAAGATGATATCCTCCGATTCGCATTTTTCAGCAAATATATCACTTTCACTCAAGAAACCGTAACCAGGGTGAATGGCATCTGCTTTGCATTCTTTTGCAACTGAAATAATTTTTTCGATATTTAAATAGCTCTCGTTAACTCTAGGTGGTCCTATTAAGTAGCTCTCATCAGCCATTTGTACATAAGGAGCATCTTTATCTGCTTCTGAATAGATACTAACAGCTTGTATATTTAGCTGTTTGCAAGTTCGGATTACTCTTGCCGCAATTTCCCCACGATTAGCAATAACTATTTTGTTTATCATACGGTTCCCCCTATCGTTGTAACTGTTGTAAAGCTAACTCTTTAAGCTTATATTTTTGAATCTTGCCACTTGCAGTCATCGGATACTCCTGGACAAACTCAATATATCTTGGGATTTTATGTTTCGATATTTTCCCATAACAAAATTTTTGTATGTCCTTTGCTGTGTGTACTTTACCTTCTTGCAAGATAATCCAAGCCATAATTTCTTCCCCATACTTTTGGTCTGGAACACCAACGACTTGTACATCAAGTACATCGGGATGCTGATATAAAAATTCTTCTATTTCTCTCGGATAAATGTTTTCACCACCACGAATAATCATATCCTTCATTCTTCCGGTGATTTCTAAATAACCGTTATGATGGATAACGGCTAAATCACCTGTATGTAACCATCCGTGTTCATCTATTACTTCATTTGTTGCAGCCGTATTATTATAATAGCCTTTCATGACATGATAGCCTCTTGTTAGTAACTCACCTGGTACGCCAATTTCTTGATCATCATCTGTTCCTGGTATAATTACCCTAACTTCTACATTTGGGTGTGGCTTTCCTACGGTACTTACGCGTAATTCAATAGGGTCGTCTGTTTTCGTTTGTGTAATTACTGGGGAGGACTCTGTCTGTCCATAAGCAATTGTTATTTCTTTTGCACCCATCTTTTCCATTACATTTGTCATCACTTCCATTGGACAGGTAGACCCTGCCATTATGCCAGTTCTTAGACTAGATAAATTATATTGCTTGAAGTTTGGGTGATTTAATTCAGAAATAAACATCGTTGGCACGCCATGAAGTGCCGTACATCTTTCGCTAGAAACAGCGGATAAGACTTTCTCAGGATGGAATTGTTCTAATAAAACCATTGTTGTTCCTTTTGATACAGCAGCTAATACTCCTAATACACAGCCAAAGCAGTGAAAAAAAGGAACAGGAATACAAAGTCTATCTTCAGACGTCAGTTCCATACAATCAGCAATCTGCTTTCCGTTATTGACAATATTATAATGTGTTAGCATGACACCTTTAGGGAATCCAGTTGTGCCAGATGTGTACTGCATATTAATAACATCATTAACTTGTAGACTTTCTTTCCGTTCAAGTAGCATTTGCTCACTAATGATGTTTCCATATTGCATTACTTCATTCCAGTTGTAGGCAAATGAATACGTGTTCTCACCAATAACGATTATATTTTTAAGATTTGGTAAGGTTTTTGATTGAAGCATACCTTTTTCAGCCATTTCTAGCTCTGGACAAATCTTTTTAAGTATATCGATATAAGATGTGCCTTTATAACTTTCCGCGAGAATTAGCGTTGTCGATTCTGACTGTTCTAGTAAATAGTGAAGCTCGGATGCTTGATAACTGGTATTTACAGTAACTAATACTGCACCCATCTTTCCGGTTGCAAATTGAGTTGTCAGCCACTCAGGCTTATTATCTGCCCAAATCGCTACATTTTCTCCTTTTTCAATACCTAATGCCATAAATCCCTTTGCTGCTTCATTCACCATTTCATTGAATGCTTTGTAGCTTTTTCTCAAGTGTAGTTCTGGATAAATAACGGCTTCATGATCAGGATATAATTCTACTTGCTTTTCTAAAAGCTCTCCAACAGTAAAATTTAAAAGTGTCATGGACGTTTTCCTCCCCCTACTAAACTAGCAACCTAATTGTCTAGCGATAACTAAACGTTGAATTTCTGAAGTACCTTCTCCAATTTCAAGTAGTTTTGCATCCCTTAGGTAGCGTTCTACTTCATACTCACGCATATATCCATACCCACCATGAATTTGAATGGCTTGATTCGCTGCACGAGATGCTGTTTCGGATGCAAAAAGCTTTGCATAGGCTGCTTCTTTACTAAATGGCTTATCATTATCCTTTAACCAAGCTGCTTTATGAACCATGTTTCGTGACAGCTCTACTTCCATTGCCATATCAGCTAATTTAAATTGGATAGATTGGAAATTAGAAATAGATTGGCCGAACTGTTTTCTTTCCTTTGCATAGTTTAATGCTTTTTCTAAAGAAGCTTGAGCAATACCTACTCCAAGTGCAGCTATTGAAATTCTTCCACCATCTAATGTATAGAGGAATTGCTTAAACCCTTTTTCCGGATCACCCAGTAGATTTTCCTTTGGAACACGTACTTGGTCAAGTACGATTTCCGCTGTATCGGATCCGCGTACACCCATCTTGTCATAATTGCTAGTAATTTTAACTCCTTTTGTATCTGTTGGAACGATAATCGCTGAGATAATATTTTTTCCTTTCTCATTTTTACCTGTGACAGCGGTTACAATTAATGTTTTAGCAAAACTAGCGTTAGTTATAAAGCACTTCTCTCCATTAATAATATATTCATCGCCCTCTAATTTAGCAGTTGTTTTTGTTCCACCTGCATCTGATCCGGCATTAGGCTCTGTTAATCCGAATGAACCAAGTGCTTTTCCTTGAGCTAAAGGAGTTAGGAACGCTTTCTTTTGTTTTTCTGTTCCGAAATAGTAAATGGGACTTGCTCCCAATGAAACTGCGGCAGCATAGCTTAATCCTGTACTACCACAAACACTGCCAATTTCTTCTACAGCTAAAGCGTACGATAATGTGTCACCACCGGAACCACCATACTCCTCAGGGAAAGGAATGCCGAGTATGCCAAGCTCTCCAAGCTGATCGAAGATATCAATAGGGAATTTTGCCTCCTTATCAATTTCGATTGCTCTAGGTTGAATCACATTTTCCGCAAAATCCTTTACCATTTTTTTAATCATTAATTGTTCCTTTGATAATTCAAAATTCATGTTTTCCTCCTATCCCATGCTGAAAGACCGACTGGTTGGTCTGTTCAAAGCATTATACATGTAATTATTACATATTATCGTCTATCAACGCTTCATATGCATCATCGTGTATATTTCCGTGATCTAAGACAGCATGTAAAATGAGATCTACGAAAATGTCACTGATTTCATTAATACTCTTCGCACCACCTTGCTTATACCATTTATATGTCCAGTTTACCATCCCTAATATTGCCATTCCTGTAATTTCAACCGGTAATGCCTGACGAAATTCACCAGTTTGCTTACCTTCATAAATGACTTGAAATATGAGCTGTTTAAACTGGTCACGCTTTGCTTTGATTAAAGACTCATACTCAGGTTTTAAATATACTGTTTCCTGATAAAACACGGAAATATGTGGCTTATAAATATCAAAAACCTTAACAAAATCCTTAATAATTACGCTTAGCTTCTCTGTCGGTGAATGATACATTTTATTGGCACGGATGGCTTTATCAAGTACATAAGATATAAACGTATCATGGATTAAGTATAGTAGCTCATCTTTAGAAGAGAAGTGATGATAAAACCCCCCCTTAGAAGTACCTACATCAGCGACAATTTGATTCACTGTTACTCCGTGATATCCATACTTTTCGAAATGTAGCAATGAAGATTGAATTATTTTTTCACGTAATTCCGTTCTAAATCCCTCCTCTTCATTAGATATTTTAACACTATCATATTTATCTGAAAATATAAAGTCTTGGCAAGAAATGCAAAGCGTTAGTTGAATAAAAAGGTATTTATAAATAAACCCAAACCACCAGTGGGAACTAGTAGCCTGCTCTGCGGCTAAAGGTTTTTATTACCGTTTTCAGCCTTCAATGTCCGCTGAAAGGGTTTCCTGTCTGCATCAAAGATCTCTTACTTTTCCTGTAAATGGATCAAAAGTCACTACATTATATACGCGTGTGCTATAAAAATACAATAGGAATTTAGAGAAAAGGTTCGTATCCGCTGCGGTTCAGAAACGATTATTTTAAAATTGCTTTATGAAGAATGGAATAGATGAGCGTATCTCCAGTAATACTTGCAGATTCCGTGTGTACTACGTACAATTCCATGCAAAATAGTGAGTCTAAGTACGGGTTGAATACTTAATTGTATGCTATTTTTGTTCTCAAAGTGAGGGATAATAATTTCGACCCTTTGTTTTAAAGTAGGCTAGCAGAGACAGGGAGACTTCTCAGCCATTAAAAAAATGACAGGCAACCTTCTTGGCTTACCTGTCATATGAATAGCTAGAAAATATTACTACATTATGCTTTATTTGTATCTTCAAATGGTTTCTGATAATGAGCCTGCTTCCATGCTTCTACTACCTCACCATGCGTGTCAGCATCAATAATAAATGAACCATTACTGTATCGATCACTATTGGAAAGTTCTAGTGGAAATATACTGTGTGTCGTACCGTCACTTGTTTGGAAGTCTAGTGTATCATCTTCATTAATAAGGAAAAATCCTCTAATTCGATGAGGTTTACTCTTCAGCTCACGAAGCATCAATAACCCACGCTTCGCACGTGTCGATTTTTCAAACTCTTGCAATCTCATACGTTTGCATGCCCCTCTTTGTGTTAGAACCACCAGAGATGGATCAGAGAGATCATCAAATACCTGTCCGTTAACAACGTATTCATCTTTTTTCAGTTGAATTGCTTTAACACCAGCGGCTCGTTGCCCCACTATCGATATATCTGCTTCATGATACCAGAGGCCGTAACCTTTATTAGATGCTATGAATACATCTGTATGACCATTTGTTTTGTGGACATTCACTACTTCATCATCAGCTTTTAGGTTTAGGGCAATTAAAGCCTTCGAGTATCGCTGAGCGTCATATAACTGTAATGGACTCCTTTTAACCATGCCGTTTTTTGTGAAAAACAATAGGAAGTTATCCTCTTTAAAATCACGGACAGGTATGCATTCAATAATACGTTCATCCTTATCGATGGAAACTATATTAGATATATGCTGTCCAATATCCTTCCAACGTATATCTGGAAGTTCGTGAACAGGTAAATATAAATACTTTCCTTTATTCGTAAAGACGAGAACTTTATCCGTCGTATTTAATTCGATTAAACCAACAATATGGTCATCTTCTTTCATTGCAAAATCTTCGCCATTTGATGCACTATACGAACGAAGGCTAGTTCGCTTTACATAACCATCTCTGGTAACAGATACAAGAACATCTTCACTAGCGACCATAACCTCGATATCAATCTTTAATTCCTCTATCTCATTTTCAACAATTGTTTTTCTAGGAGTTGCAAATGTTTTTTTGATTTTTCTCAAGTCTTTTTTGATCGTTTGAAGCAGCTTTTTCTCGCTCTGTAATATATGCTCTAGTTCCTTAATTTTTTCTCGAAGTGTTTCAGCTTCTTGCTGAAGTGTAGTGATGTCAGTGTTTGTTAAGCGATAGAGCTGAAGCATTACAATAGCTTCTGCTTGTGCTTCTGTAAATCCATAGTTTGCGATTAATCGTTGTTTAGCGTCTTGCTTATCCTTAGATGATCGAATAGTTGCGATAACTTGATCAAGGATGGATATAGCTTTCATTAGCCCCTCTACGATATGTGCACGGTCCTTGGCCTTCGTTAAATCAAATACTGTTTGTCTAGTTACAACTTCCTTTTGATGTCTAATGTAGGCATCAAGCATTTCATTTAATGAAAGGAGCTTAGGGGTTTTGTCTTGAATGGCAACCATATTAAAGTGATAAGTAACCTGTAAATCTGTATTTTTGAACAGATAATTAAGAACACCTTCACTATTTACATCCTTTTTTAGTTCGACGACTACCCTTAACCCGGTACGATCTGTCTCATCACGGACTTCGGCAATTCCCTCTACCTTCCGATCGATTCTCAATTCATCAATTTTTTTAACCATGTTGGCTTTATTTACTTCATACGGTATTTCATCAATGACTATTTGCTGACGATTGCCACGTACCTCTTCTACTTTTGTTTTACCACGAACTACTATTTTGCCGCGCCCTGTTTCATACGCCTTTTTTATGCCCTCCACACCTTGAATGATTCCTCCAGTAGGAAAATCGGGACCTTTAATAACTTCCATTAATTCTTCTGTAGTGACTGCAGGCTTATCAATTTTTAATATAACTGCATCAAGCACTTCTTCTAAATTATGTGGAGGTATATCCGTAGCGTAACCTGAGGATATTCCTGTTGAACCATTAACTAGTAAATTCGGGAACTTTGCAGGAAGGACCACAGGCTCCATAATGGTATCATCAAAGTTTGGAATAAAATCAACCGTATCCCTATCAATATCACGTAATAACTCAGAAGCGATACTTGATAATCTAGCTTCTGTATAACGCATTGCAGCAGGTGGATCGCCATCGATACTACCATTATTTCCGTGCATTTCTACTAAGACATTCCTTACCTTCCATTCTTGACTAAGACGAACCATCGCTTCGTATACAGAGGAATCACCATGTGGATGATAATTCCCAATTACGGTACCAACGGTTTTTGCTGATTTACGAAAATTTTTATCATGCGTGTTTTTCTCTTCATGCATAGCATAAAGAATTCTTCTTTGAACAGGTTTCAACCCATCTCTTGCATCAGGTAATGCTCTGTCTTGAATAATATATTTACTATACCTTCCAAATCTGTCTCCAATTACTTCTTCTAACGGAAGGTCTAAATACGTTTCTGGTTGTGACAAACCAACCCCCCCTTATGGTTATACTTTAATTATTGTTGTTGTTCTGTATGAATTTTATCATTTTCTAAAATATTTGATTCATCATCTAAGCCAAACTCTACATTGCCTTCAATCCATTTTCTCCGCGGCTCTACCTTGTCCCCCATTAATGTTGTTACACGTCGTTCTGCTCTAGCTAAGTCATCAATGGTTACACGGATAAGCGTTCTAGATTCAGGATTCATGGTTGTTTCCCATAGCTGATCTGCATTCATTTCACCAAGACCTTTATAGCGCTGCAGCGTATACCCATTCTTGAACGTAAGTGTCGCTTTTTTCATTTCTTCCTCATCCCATGCATATACAACCTTCTCTTTTTTTCCTTTTCCTTTAGAGATCTTATATAAAGGTGGGAGAGCGATATAAATCTTTCCTGCTTCCACTAGCTGGCGCATATAGCGGTAGAAAAACGTTAGTAATAATACTTGAATATGTGCCCCATCTGTATCAGCATCCGTCATAATAATGATTTTATCATATTGCACATCATCTAAATCAAAATCTCCGCCTACTCCCGCACCAATGGTGTGGATGATGGTTGAGATTTCTTCATTTTTAAATACATCTTGAAGCTTCGCTTTTTCGGTATTGATTACTTTACCACGTAGAGGTAATACAGCTTGGAATTTCCTATCTCTACCCTGCTTTGCAGACCCTCCAGCCGAATCACCCTCAACTAAATATAATTCGTTACGTTTTGGATTCTTTGATTGCGCAGGTGTTAATTTCCCGCTTAATATGGTATCTTTTCTTTTTCTTTTCTTACCAGTACGTGCCTCTTCTCTCGCTTTTCGGGCAGCTTCTCTTGCTTCTTTCGCTTTGATTGCTTTCTTTATTAACAGTCCCGAGACGTCCGGATTTTCTTCAAGGAAATAGGATAACTTCTCAGAAACAATGGCGTCAACAGCTGATCGTGCTTCAGGTGTACCTAATTTTCCTTTCGTTTGACCTTCAAATTGAAGTTTTTCCTCTGGCACACGAACAGAAACGATTGAAGTAAAGCCCTCTCGTATATCTGTTCCTTCCAGATTCTTATCTTTTTCTTTAAGTAATCCTGCCCGACGCGCATAATCATTAAACGTTCTAGTAATTGCTGTGCGAGCACCAGATTCATGTGTTCCACCGTCCTTTGTTCGGACGTGATTAACAAAAGACAGCATACTTTCGGCATAGCCATCGTTAAACTGAAATGCAAAATCAACTTCTATCCCTTGTTGCTCTCCTTCAAATGCAACTACAGGATGAAGCGTGTCCTTTTCCTCATTTAAATAATGTACAAAAGCCTTGAGACCATCTGGAAATTGATATTCTTCATGTTGATTATTACGAAGGTCAGATAGTTGAATTTTTAGCCCTTTTAACAAAAAGGCTGCCTCGCGTAACCGTTCCGACAAGGTTTCAAAATCATATACAATGGTTGTAAAAATACCAGGATCTGGTTTAAAGTGAATGGTCGATCCTTTCTTTTTCGTTGTCCCCTTTTTTTCAAGGGAACCAACCGGCTTACCACCGTTTTCGAATCGTTGAAAATAGGTGTGCCCCTCTCGATGAATAGTTACCTCTAACCATTCAGAGAGTGCATTGACAACAGAAGCGCCAACCCCATGTAGTCCACCACTTGTTTTATAGCCTCCCTGACCAAACTTTCCTCCTGCATGTAATACTGTAAAAATGACCTCAGGTGTGGACTTTCCAGTACGGTGCATTCCAGTTGGTATACCTCGACCCTTATCCACTACTGAAATACTATTATCTTTATGTATGGTTACTTTTATCGTTTCACCAAATCCTGCTAAAGCTTCATCTACAGCATTATCAACAATTTCAAATACGAGATGATGTAAACCACGGAGATCTGTACTTCCTATATACATTCCAGGTCTTTTTCTGACTGCTTCTAATCCTTCAAGTACCTGTATTGAGTCATCACTATATTGCATAGGTTGTTGAGCCAATTCAAAACTGCTCCCTTCTTACGTAGATTACTTTGTTCGAATCATTACCAGTGAGTAACGCTCTGCCCTTTGCTCATGCAAAACCTAACTTTCATTTATTTAAGTCGTAGTATCTTGCATCTGTTCTCAACTAAATTCATTATGTTGCGCACATTCATCTATTAATTCTTAGTATAATATAAAAAGTATATCCAGATTTTCTCTCACTATAATAGAACGAATGTTTGTTTCTGTAAAGACTAATTATATTTTGCGTATATACTATATCCTTAAGAAAGAAAAATGATAGGTATCCCTATCTGTCATGCCGCATCAATTTTAAATTTTTACCAACTTGTAAAGCCTAAGTCTCCTCTTTACGTAGCCAACATCGCTTACCGAGGTTTTGTGCTATCTATCATATGATGAGCTGATAATGCTTTGTACTTGCCAGTATTAACCATAAGCGGTGTACTTAAGTATACTACACTTCCTTTTATCTTGCATGGGTCAACTATAGTTAAGTAGCTTTGAGACACTATTTTAACTTACTACATCTCTTTAATGGCATTATAGCATTCCAAAAGGTGTATACCTTTTTGAAAAGGAAGAGGATGGCATGAATATGCCATCCTGTAAGCTTCGTTATTTTACTAATACGGCATGTACAACTTTAATGCATAAATCCATAATAACCGTGAAATCATGTTTCTTCAAATAATCATAGGCATCCTCATTACTTATCCCTTGCTGTGCCCAAAAAACACTACAATTGGTTTGTACAGCTTCTTTAGCGATATCAAGTAAATGCTCTGGCCTACGAAACACATTAATAATATCGATCTGCTCTTCAACATCTGTTAATGAAGGATACGATTTTTCTCCAAGCACCTCACTTATTGTAGGATTTACAGGAATAATTCGATACCCTTGCTTTTGCATAATTTGAGCAATTTGATATGAGGTTCTATCTGGGTTAGAAGATAAACCTACAACAGCAATTGTTTTTGCAGTAGTCAAAACTTGCTTTAGTCTGTCATTTGATGGATTTTCCCAACGCATAAATATCCCCTTTCTACTCCGTTACAATGAGGTCATGTTCTTCTAAGAACTGTTCAGCGACCTCTTCTGGAGATTTGTCTTCATAATCTACTTGATAATTCATTTTTCTCATTTGTTCATCTGTAATTTTCCCTGCGAGCTTGTTTAATATCGTTTCTAATTCTGGGTGTTTATCTAATGTTTCATTCTTCATTAGTGGTGCTCCTTGGTATGGGGGAAATAGATTCTTCGGATCTTCTAGAGTAACTAAATCTAATTCAATCATATAGCTATCTGTAGCATAGGCATCAATGATATCTACATCGCCTGTCGTTAATGCATCTTGTCTTAACCCAGGATCCATGGTGCGTACATCGTTTATATTTAAATTATATTTGTCCTGCATACCTACATACCCGTCATATCTGTCTTTAAACTCTAATGTAAATCCTGCAGTTATATTATCCTCTATTTGTTTAAGATCACTAATATTTTTTAGACTATATTGTTCAGCTAATTGCTTGGTAGTAGCTACAGCATACGTATTATTAAATTTCATCGGTTCTAAATATGCCATATCATATTGTTCGTTCATACCCTTTTTTGCCTGTTCATAGACTTGATTTGCTTCATTACTATTCGCTTGGTCGCCTAAATGGGTTACAATGGCTGTCCCTGTAAATTCAGGAAAAATATCGATGCTCCCTTCCTTTAGTGCATCAAATACCAATGAAGTTTTCCCCAAGCCTGCTTCTAATTCTACCGTAAGATCCGTGTCTTGCTCAATTAGTAATTTATACATATTGATTAAGATAGCAGGTTCTGCACCCAGTTTACCGCCAATTACTAAATCAGCTTGTCTGGAATTACTAAAAATAAATGGAGATACAACAATTAAAACAGCTATTAATAGCATGGAAAGAAAAGCTTTAAAGCCTGCCCTTCTGGAGATGCGCTCAAACCCACGTAGTATAAAATCCAATATGATTGCTAATAAAGCTGCGGGTATTGCACCAAGTAAAATGAGGTTAACATCTGCTCCGCGATCAAGACCGAGAAGAATTAACTCCCCTAATCCTCCTGCCCCTATAAGCGCTGCAAGTGTAGTAGTACCGACAATTAAAACCATTGAAGTACGAATTCCTGCCATGATAACGGGCATTGCTATCGGAAGCTCTACCTTTGTTAATCGCTTAAACGAATTCATCCCCATCCCAGTAGCAGCTTCTTTTAATGCAGGGTCTACTTCTTTAATCCCTGTATAACTATTTCGAAGTATCGGTAACAATCCATAAGCAGTCAATGCAATGATGGCTGGTAATGTTCCAATACCAAAAAAAGGAATTAAAAAAGCAAGCACAGCTAGGCTAGGGATCGTTTGCATGACTGCAGATATGCCAATAATTGGTTCAGCAATTTTAGGATACCTTGTTAAAGCTAAACCTAATGGTACAGCAATGACAATTGCAATTATTAATGATAGTAATGAGATTTGCAAATGTTCCCAAATGGTTTCCCAAAACATATCTTGTCTGTTTTGAAATACTGTAATGAAATCGTTCATGATTGAACCACTCCATTCGCTACTACGGCTTTACTTTTTAGATATGCCACGATATCGCGATAACTAATGACCCCTACCAGTTTATTTGCTTTGACTACTGGATAAATCGTTTGATTTGATGATTCAATAATTTCCACAGCTTTAATTAAGGGCAGGTCATTCTCTAACCGAATTCCATCTGTTAGAATGCCAGATTGTAACAAGCCCACATACATATTATTTTCATCACGCACAATATAAGTTTGTAACTTAGAGTAATTACAGTTATTATAGGATGATTGAGAAAGGACGTGTTTTTGTGATGGATCAGCTATAATATCTACCGCTGTTTGCCATGGAGATTTCCTTTCACCAATAAAGTCTTTAACAAATGGAGATTGTGGATGCAAAATAATATCTTGGGGCCTATCAAGTTGGACAACTTTTCCATCCTTCATCAAACAAACCCTATCCCCTAATGCCATCGCTTCATCAATATCATGGGTAACAAAAAGAATAGTTTTTTTTATTTCTTTTTGCAATGAACGAATATCTTTTTGCAATTGCTCTCTGCTAATAGGATCTAATGCACTAAAAGGCTCGTCCATTAGAATGATATCAGGATCTGCAGCTAATGCTCTAATGACACCTATCCGTTGCTGCTGACCACCAGATAGTTCTCGCGGCATTTTGTTTTGAAAAGTTGCAGGATCTAACCCAACCATATCTAACAATTCTCGATTTCGTTGTTTAATCGCTTTACGTTTCCATTTTTTCATTTCTGGAACAACTGCTATATTCTCATCGATCGTTAGGTGGGGAAATAATGCAATTTGTTGCAGTACATAGCCTATATTCCATCTTAGTTCATGGATATTATAGGAATCAATGGCTTTGTCATTTATGTATATTTCACCTGACGTAGGTTCAATTAAACGATTTACCATTTTCATTGTGGTTGTCTTGCCACAACCACTAGGTCCGATTAGAGTCATGATTTCCCCTTTTTCCACACGAAAGGAAATATCTTTTATCGCTTCCGTTCCATCTGGGTAGATTTTTTTAATATGTTTAAATTCAATCATGGCTTCCTCCTTAGCTATTCCTTCTCTAATTATTCCCTATGTTAAAGCAATATAGTTATTTCCCCTAATGAAACGATCTCAAACATAATAAACTTATCATGAAATATGGTTCTTAAAACGCTGTGTTCGTGCTAAAATAAGAAGCAGCTTATTTTTTATGATTGGAATCAATTTCATACGTGCTCACTTCCACCAATCCCCCTTACAATTCTATAAAATGAAAGGGAGGCATAAATTAGTGGAAAGTCTCTAATCTCTCCTTACCCTCTATGGTTTTACTCGTAAGGGCCTTGTAACCAGTTAATACTGGAGAAACTCTAATAATCCGTAAATGGAGGAGAGCGGTTTCATTTTATAATCAGAAAGTAACAACAGCTGCGGAGAAAAAGTGTGTCCAGATAATAGTCTGGGGTAACGAAGCTGCTCGGAACTTTCCGTTTATAGCGTGGAAAATCAACTGTATGTATTTTCCTTATATTCATGCAAATTGAATGATGAAATTGCAGCAACAGTTTTAAAAATAAGCCTCATCTATCGTATCTCCTGTTTGTTTGATACATACATAAATGAAGAAAGAAGGAATTTATATGGAGTACATTTTGTTTGCTATTATTGCTTATTTATTAGGTTCTATTCCTTCAGCATTAATTGTTGGCAAGCTGGGATATAATAAAGACATTCGCCAACATGGTAGTGGGAACTTAGGCGCGACAAATACGTTTCGTGTATTAGGAATTAAAGCAGGAATAATCGTAACACTTGCAGATATCTTAAAGGGAACAGCAGCAACATTAATTCCGCTTATATTCGATGCTGATGTTTATCGTCTCGTAGTTGGCTTATTTGCCGTAGCTGGGCATACGTATCCTATTTTTGCAAAGTTTAAAGGTGGGAAAGCAGTAGCAACATCAGGGGGAATTATTTTAGGAATTAATCCATTATTATTTATTATTATGATCACCACATTCTTGCTAAGTCTCTATCTGTCCAAATACGTCTCCTTGTCCTCGATGATAACAGGTATCGTTACAATTGTTTTGTCGATCCTTTTTAAGGATATTGGGCTTATCATTGTTACGACAATACTTACAATTTTCGTTTTTTATAGACATAGAGAGAATATTAAGCGGATAAAGAATAAAACAGAACCGAAAATTACTTGGATGTAATTCTTTCCTATCAAAACCTATACATTGAATCTTTATAACACCTACAGTATACTTTTATTAGCAAAGAGAAAGGGGACGATGTTATGGATAATACACAGACATTCCCAAAGAAGAAATTGCCTAACAAAGAACAACGTCATAAATTATTTGGTTCTGTAATGCCGGTCCCGAGAACAAAACCTGTCGATAAAGTGCATATGGCAGATTTGCAAAATACGAAAAAGGACTTCTTATTTGATTTGGATGCAGTTGGAATTACTAAGGTAAAACATCCAATAACCATATACAGTTCCTTAACTCCAGCCAAGCAAACTACAATTGGTGAATTTACCTTTACATCTAGCTTGAAGCAATCAAACAAAGGAACAAATATGAGTCGCTTTACGGAACAGTTAGCAAATTATCATGCTAATGGGTTTGCAATGGATCTTCATACATTAAAATCGTTTGCAAAAGAATTAGCGGAACGATTAGATCAACAGGATGCCTCCCTTAAGGTGAGCTTTCCTTGGTTTTATGAGAGACATGCCCCAGATACCAGACTTGCTGGAATGAATCATGCCAATGCTACCATTAGCATTAATTATGATAGACAGCTCGGTTATCAATTGGCTGTATCTTTAGCTGCGTCGATTACAACGCTATGTCCATGCTCGAAAGAGATTAGTGAGTATAGCGCACATAACCAACGAGGTAACGTCAAGATCGAAGTATCATTATCAGAAGACTATGATGAATCTTTATCAGATTGGAAAGCCATATTATTAGAGGCTGCTGAGAGCAATGCAAGTGCAAGATTACATCCAATCTTAAAAAGAACAGATGAAAAAATGGTTACGGAACAGGCATATGAGAATCCAAGATTTGTAGAAGATGTGGTAAGGCTAGTCGCAGCGGATTTGTATGAGCTTCCATTTATAACGAAATTTAAAGTTAGCTGTCGGAATGAAGAATCCATTCATATGCATGATGCTATTGCTACAGTCAGCTATGACAAAGAAAATGAAACTTATTAGAGAAGGTCATATCTATGAAATATCTCTTCATTGGATTAATAAAATTTTATCGATCAGCTATTAGTCCATTCACACCACCAACTTGCCGGTTCTACCCTACTTGTTCGGAGTATGGACTTGAAGCATATAGACGTTTTGGCGTATGGAAGGGAACGTATTTGACCGTGAAGCGAATTAGCAAATGCCACCCGTTTCACGCTGGTGGAGTAGATTTAGTACCGGAAAAGAGAAAAAAGCAAGATGATAATAGATAGAGAAACAAAGGAGTTGTCTTCATTGAATATACAAATTAGTAAAGAAGCTGCAAAATGGTATAAAAAAGAGTTAGATATAGACGAAGATACTTCCTATGTTCGATTTTTTGTAAGATATGGTGGCATTGGAGGAAATGTGCCCGGCTTTTCATTAGGTGTAAGCAATGAAAAGCCGGAAGATCTACATACCTCCATTGAGGTTGAAGGTGTCACCTTTTTTGTTGAAACAAAAGATGAATGGTATTTTGAAGATAAGGATCTTAAGATCAGCTACAGTAGAAAAAAACAGGAGCCCACTATGAAGTATATTACGAACTAAACATAGCGGTTATTAGCAAAAGGGAACTCTCTAGGAAGTTTCCCTTTTGCTTGTTTATCTATACAAGTAAGGATGGAATTATTTCTATGTTATAATCGAAATCTTTCTATTTGTTCCCATTGCTCCTCTTTACGTAATATTTCACTTTGCTTTTCACCAAATAAGTCAAAATGGGGGTAATTTAATTTACGATCAATCCATTGAGGCATTAGACCATATGGTTCACCCCAAGAAATCAACTGATCTACATTTTTGCAGCCCACCTTTGTAACTGTAGTACATCCTGGAAAACGATTATCTATCCAATAATGAGTTAGGAATGCTATTTTTCCAGCGTTAATCTCATTTTTCCACCTCAATATTTCCTTACGATCTATTCCAAAAGCCATGATTATTCCTCATTTAATTGTTTTGTATAAGCTTCATGCCAATCAGGAAAAGCTTTTCTTAAGGATAATGGTCTAAACGTATCTTTTTTCACTATAACATGCTCTGTTGTTCCGCTTACAGCTACTTCTTCTTTATGATTTAAAATCTGATAGCCATATACCGTTCGAATACCATCGTATGTTTCTAGCCATGTCTTCACAAATGCATCCTCACCATAACGAATTGGCTTTTTAAACTGAATCGTTGCGTTTGTAACGGGAGACACGATTTGATGCTCTTCCATATCTGTATAATGAAAACCAAGAGATTCGATAAATTTTGTTCTTCCAATCTCAAACCATACAAGATAATTAGCATGGTAAACAACACCCATCTGATCTGTTTCTTGATATCTGACTGCAATTGGTGTCCTGACTGATTGCACTGATTATTCCTCCCAGCTTCTTTTTCTCTCAACATATAGCTTAACATATTTCTTCTAAATATTAAGTGACAGCGACTTAAAATCCCCCGATTCACTTTAACCTAGTATCGGGGGAATTCACTTAATTCAACTCATTATGCTCATGTTCGTCCTTTATCTCTTTTCGCATACCTTCAATGGCTTGCTCTCTTCTTTTATTTTTTGCTTTTATAGCTTCTTTCTCTTCACCGGAAGAAAATTGCATCGTTTCATGTGCTTGTTCCATATTTTCAATTGTATCCTGAACCATATCCTGTAACTTTTCTACATTATCACTACGATCATCTGGCTTTGGCTGGTATTTATCTGTCGTCATGAATAAATCCCTCCTTTCTTTTGTCTGCACCTATTATTTCTTGTGAATGCATCTATATACTAGAAAATTTATCCAAAAAAACACTTCCCACGAATGGAAAGTGATTAAACTTCTATCTATTTTATTGAACTTCTTTTTGAATAGGTTTTCTTTTTAATTCCAATTGCTTTTCGATCTTGTCCATGAGTGATCTGTCTTTTAATATTTGCTGACGATTTTCACTCACTAATTCATCAAACGTACGTTTTTTCTTTAAAGAAATGGTAATTCACTCCTTTTTAGAAGAAGCTTTACCAGTTTAGCTTAAATATATACCTTAATTAGCAGAATTAATAGTATCTTTCATAAATTCATATGTCATTGGTCCGGGCTTCACTTGATGGATTTTTCCTTTTGTATCAATAAAATAAGTTGTTGGAACACTAAATACTTGGTACATATTACGTGCCTTCGATTTTCGATCCAATGGTATAGGATATGTATAGTCATACTTATTAATATATTTGTGAACATCCTTTTCCTTTTTTTCTGAGTCAGTTAAATTAACGGCTACAACCTCTACATTCTCTTTATGTTCATTATAGAAGTCTTGCATTGCTGGCATTTCTTTACGACAAGGTGGGCACCATGTTGCCCAGAAATTAAGAATAACCTTTTTACCTCGTAAATCAGACAGTTTTAGTGTATCTCCACTAAGTGTCTCAAGTTGAAAATCAGGTGCAGTATCACCAGGTTGAAGTACTTTGTCCTTTTCTACTGAAGAAATAGCACCACCTTCAGCATCTGTATCACCGCTTACATTATATTCATTATCTTCTTTTGAAACTTCGTTTCGTTGTTGAACATAGTTAAAAAGTACAATTCCAGCTAGCACGATGATCACAGTAATTCCAACTATTTTTTTTAACATACACGATGTCTCCTTGCTAATCATTATAAATGCGATTTTCTATTCTATTTTCCTATCCTTATTAAATGGTATGTAAAATAATTGGGTTTGTAAAGCTACATACGTTATCGTTCGTAAAAAATTCACCATTATCTCTTCATAATATTATAGAAAAAAGCCTCTACAATTATGATCGTTGTAGAGGCTTTTTAAGATATAGGTAAAAATTATACTTCTAACTTGTTACGTAATACCATCTGTAAGATGCCGCCATGACGATAGTAATCAATCTCTACATCACTATCAAATCGTGCAACAGCTTTAAATTCTGTTTTCGTACCATCTTCACTTACCGCTGTTACATTTACTAAATCATGTGGTTTTACATCTTCATTAACTTCAATACTAAAGCTTTCTTTACCAGTTAAACCTAATGAATCTGCACTTTCTCCATTTTCAAATTGTAATGGTAGCACACCCATCATAACTAGATTAGAACGATGAATTCGTTCGAAGCTTTCGGCAATTACGGTTTTAATTCCTAGTAAATTTGTTCCTTTAGCGGCCCAATCGCGAGAAGAACCCATTCCATAGTCCTTACCGCCAATAACGATAAGACCAGTGCCATCTTGCTGATACTTCATTGCTGCATCATAGATAGGCATAACTTCTTCTGTTGGCCAATACGTTGTAAAGCCGCCTTCTGTACCTGGAGCAAGTAAATTACGAATACGGATATTGGCAAATGTGCCACGCATCATAATTTCATGGTTTCCACGACGAGATCCATAAGAGTTAAAGTTACGAGGTGAAACGCCTTTATCTTGTAGAAATTTACCTGCTGGCATATCTTTTGCAATAGCACCTGCAGGTGAGATATGGTCTGTAGTTACAGAATCACCAAATTTACCAATAGCACGTAAGTTATTCAGTGGCTTGACTGAGTCAGCCTCTTTCGCTAGACCTTCAAAGAATGGTGGATTTTGAATATATGTCGATTCACTATCCCATTCAAATAATGGTTCATCTGTCGTATCAATTTCATTCCAGCGTTCATTCGAACTAAACACATCTTCGTATTCTTTACGGAAAATCTCAGGTTGAACAACTTTTTCTACCTGTAACTTGATTTCTTCCATGGATGGCCAAATATCATTCATGTATATTGGATTTCCATCTTTATCGGCCCCCAAAGCATCTTTCGTAAGATCAATGTCTACCGTACCTGCCAACGCGTAAGCTACTACTAAAGGTGGAGATGCAAGGTAGTTTGCTTTTACTAATGGATGGATACGTCCCTCAAAGTTACGATTACCAGAAAGAACAGACGATACTGTAAGGTCATTATCAATAATCGCTTGCTCAATTTCTTCGCGTAATGGTCCAGAGTTACCAATACATGTTGTGCATCCATATCCTACTAGGTTAAAGCCAAGTTTGTCTAAATAAGGCATTAGTCCAGCATCCTCTAAATATCTGGTTACTACTTTTGAACCTGGTGCTAATGAAGTTTTTACGTATTCAGGTACGAGGAGCCCTTTTTCTACTGCGTTTTTCGCCAATAGACCAGCACCTAACATTACGTAAGGATTGGACGTATTTGTACAAGAAGTGATTGCTGCGATAGCAAGTGCTCCTGTTTTCATAACGGATGATTTCCCATTTGGATGCTCGACAACTGCTTCTTTTTTGAATTCAGATTTATCAAGTCCAAAGCCTTGGTTTCCAGCGGGTGCTGTAATCGCCTTATTAAATTCTTTTTTCATATTTGATAGCGCGATTAAATCTTGAGGACGTTTCGGTCCTGAAAGGTTAGGTTCTAGTTCTGATAAATTAATCTCAACAAGATCCGTGTACTCTGGATCTTTCTGATCTGCAGAATACCATAGGTTATTTAGCTTACAGTATTTTTCTACAAGATCAATTTGCTCTTCGTCTCTACCAGTTAGACGTAAGTAGTTCAATGATTCCTCATCCACTGGGAAGAAACCACATGTTGCGCCATACTCTGGTGCCATATTAGAAATTGTAGCACGATCTGCTAATGGCATATCCTTTAAACCAGGGCCAAAATACTCAACAAATTTGCCGACTACATTTTTCTCACGTAATACCTGTGTTACTTTCAATGCTAAGTCAGTAGCTGTTGTTCCATTCGGAAAACTTCCAGTGAACTTAACTCCAATTACTTCAGGAGCAGGGAAATAAGAAGGTTGCCCAAGCATACCTGCTTCAGCTTCGATACCGCCAACACCCCAGCCAAGAACGCCTAATCCATTAATCATTGTCGTATGTGAATCCGTTCCCACAAGTGTGTCTGGGAATGCAACGTACTCACCATTTTCGTCTTCTAAGCCATGTACTACATTTGCGATATACTCTAGATTCACCTGATGCACAATTCCTGTAGCCGGTGGTACAGCACGATAATTATCGAAAGCTTTTTGCGCCCAATTAAGAAATTCATAACGCTCTGCATTTCGTTCAAATTCTAAATCCATATTGGCTTTTAGCGCATTTGCTGTACCATATTGATCTACTTGTACGGAGTGGTCAATAACTAGATCTACTGGTACTTCTGGATTAATTTTACTAGGTGTTCCACCCATATCTACCATTGCTTTGCGTAAAGAAGCAAGATCTACTACTGCTGGTACACCTGTGAAATCTTGTAAAATAACGCGCGAAGGCTTGAATGGAACATCTACACCCTTTCCTGCTTCTGTGCCCCATTTAGTTAGGCGTTCGACGTGCTCATCTTTGATTTGATGTCCATCATGTTGACGAACAAGTGATTCTAGGAGAACACGAACAGAAAATGGCAAGCGTGAAATTTCTCCTAATCCAGCTTCTTCTAAAGTTTTCAGTTGATAATAGTTGTAGGTTTTTCCATTGAGTTCAAATTGCTTTTTAGCATTAAATGAATTACTCTTCCCCATGTTTGTACCCCTTTCATCATGCATGTCATACAAATTACAACGTACGACATCTTTTTCACTTTCATTAACAATATAATATAAACCTTACCCACTTACTCTATATTAAAGGAAAATGTGACATAAAACAAACCATTGAAACAACACTTTATATAGTAAAAATTTATGTGAAGTGATAATTTTTTCTTATATAAAAATCAAGATACATCAACTACTAGTTATAAATTATAATGTAATAATGCAATTCAGTTTTATTTGTCACCAAGGCTCACCAAACTTCGCACTAATTTGTATAGTACGTATTCTTCAAAGAAAATCACTATCTGTTATTTGAACATTAAAAAACGATCGGGATTATTTATTGGATAATGGAAAAATAATGCGGAAAGTACTCCCCACTTGTTCTTTAGCTTCAATTTCTAAGAAAGCTTGATGCCTTTCGAGAATTTGTTTCGTTATCATAATACCTAGACCAGTCCCGCTTTGCTTTGTTGTAAAAAATGGTTCTCCGAGCTTATGTATGATTTCATCTGGAATACCTGGTCCTTCGTCAATTATACTGATTTCCACATGGGTATCACTAGATGTAGATGTTAAATAAATTTTACCACTCTCTTCCATTGCTTCAATTGCATTTTTCACCAAATTGATTAGTACTTGTTTAATTTGCGAGCGATCGCAAAATACGCTTTCATGCCTGGATACGGAATATTCAATATGAATATTTTTCATCTTTGCTTGAGGTTGTAGTAATACGACGACATCATGAACCATATCTAAGATGGATTCCATTTTCTTATTATCTGTCAGTGGTTTCGAGATAAAAAGTAACTCAGAAGTAATTGTCTCCATTTTTTCAATTTCATCAATCATGATATTATAATATTCTTCTTTTCTGTTTACACCTGCTTGAAGCAACTGCAAAAATCCCTTTAACGATGTTAGCGGATTTCTGATTTCATGCGCAATTCCAGCTGCTAGTTGTCCAGCAACTGACATTTTTTCTGAACGTATCATCATTTCTTCCGCTTCTTTTTTATCTCGTATATCAGCAATAGTAGATAAATAGAAAATTTCATCTTTCTGTGGATCTTGTAATTTTACTACAGAACATTCTGACCAAATATACTTGCCATCACTGTTTAGTATATTCATGGTATAAAGTTGGTTTTGTGAAAATCTTTGCTCAAAATTGTCTTTAATATAACTTGCGTCATCAGCAGAAATCATCTCATGCCAAAACTTTCCCGCTAATTCAGACGGGTGAAATCCTAGTAAATGCTCTGTTGACTTAGAACTAAATATGACTCTTCCTTCTTCATCTAAGACAGTTATGATATCATGACAATTGTTTTCTACCCATGCAAGCATAAATGAAGGCAGTGAGGATAATTGTGGGTAGCGCAATTGCACCGGCTTTGTTTCGGCAATGTGGATAGCTTCCTCATTATTTTGGGTTCCGTGATCATACCCCATCATTTTTCCCCCTTTTTTCGCAAATTTCAACAATTCCTTTCTTCTACAATTTATATTTATGATCTATTCTCTGATAGTATGACGCTTGTTTGTAAATCTGTTTCAGCTTATAATATAGTTGACTATGTATTTTCAAAAAAACATCCAATTATTGTTAATCTTACTATAAGTGATGGAAAAAATAAATTAAATAGTTAAAAATTTTGTCACATTCCTGCGAATTTTTGGTAAAAAAGAGGAGAATAAGGTGAAAATATGTCGGTTATTGTTGATTACTTAATAATCATTTGGGGATTCATTATGATTGGATTAATGGCCATTGGTGGTTTTTTTATGTTTCGTAAATTCCTCAAGCGGTTACCAAAAGAAGATGGCAAATCAATCATGGACTGGGAAGAATATTATGTTAATAAAACAAAAAATATGTGGAAAGAGGAAGAAAAGGAGCTACTTGATGAATTGGTTTCGCCAGTTCCTGAATTATTTAGAGATGTTGCAAAGCATAAGATCGCGAGCAAAGTAGGAGAAGTCGCTCTTATGAAAGATAAGACTACCATTACGCAGGATGTTTTAATAGAAGGCTACATTATTGCAACTCCGAAACGTGACCATAAGTTTTTGCGTAAAAAGTTAGCTCAAAAGAATATCGATACAAAGCCCTATGAAGAATTTTTTCAACTATCTCGAGATGACTATGAGCAAGATTGGAAACGGAAACACCAAAAATAAAAGCGTCAGACTGCTTGGTCTGACGCTTTTATGTATTCATTTTCATGTTCAACTGTTTCTCTAGCTGTAAGTACTTGTACAGCATCGATAATCGCCATGTAACAATCATGCCGAAGGCTAACAGAAAGAACATTCCGCTTGTTTCTCCAACAGATATCTGACTTCCTATCGCTAGCTTTATAATAATCCGAAAGATAAGTAAACCAAATAATATAAATACAAATGATTTCGACGGAACCAAGTATATATCCTGGTTACGAATTTCGAATTTCGATGTCTTTATCAAAAATATGGAGCAAAAAATTCCAACTCCTACAGCTTCAAGTACTTGATACCAGCTAATATGAAACATTGGAAATAGAAACATAAGTGCTCCTGTACTCATAAAAAATGGCGGTAGGATAATTTTCTTTACGGAAGCTGGTTTCTTTGATGCCTTTAACCGAATGAAAATCATTGTTATCGCCATGAATGCTGCAACTAACGTACTTGCTATGAACCAAAACATTATGTAGTCACACTCTCTCTTATCGTCTAATTACTCATTCTTTAGGTTCAACACTCTATTTACAGTGTCTAACACACGATCTTCATCAAATGGTTTTATGATAAAATCTTTGGCACCTGATTCAATCGCTTCAACCACTACCTTTTGCTGACCCATTGCTGAGCATACGATAATCATTGCATTTTTATTTATTCTACAAATTTCCTTAATTGCATCAATGCCGTTCATCACAGGCATTGTGATGTCCATTGTAACTAGATCAGGCTGCAATTCTTGATACAGCTTAATTGCCTCCTCGCCATTCTCAGCTTCCCCGACAACTTCATGCTGTTCACTTGTCAAAATGGTGGAAAGGGTTACGCGCATAAATTTAGCATCATCGACCACAAGTATTTTGGCCATAGCTTTTCCCCCTTTTAATCTTGGTCATTGGCAATTGTTAATATAATTGTCATCATTACACCAACAACTGTCAAGTAAACACCTATATCAAAGATCATTGCAGTTGCAAGTTCTATCTTCCCAAAGATCGGAAACGTATAATAATCATAGGTCTGTGATAAGAAAGGAGCTTTAAAAAGGAATGATCCAACTCCAGTACCTACAGCGATTGCAAGACCTATTGGAATTAACTTTGTAAAATCGATTGGCAACACTTTTTTTACAACATCTGCTCCATAAGACATATTCATTAATAAAATAGCGCCAGATGTCATGAGTCCACCAACGAATCCTCCACCTGGAGAATTATGTCCGGCTAATAATAAATAGACAGCGAAGCCTAAAAGAATAAAGGCAATCAATGATGAGGTAGTGCGTAATATAAGATCATTTGGTTTGTACATGGTTATTGCCCCTTTATAGCATATATACTACTTATTTTAATATAAAACATATAGAAAATCCATTAAAAGCCAGAAAATCCAAACAATCCTGCTAAATATGAGGTTAATGCCGTCATCCAATTAAAAAATAAAGCAACCCCCATAACGATCATGATGTAACCGCCTATTTTTACAAGTCTCGTACTGTACTTCTTTATCCAATTGAGCTTTCCGATAAAAAAAGATAAGACAAAAAACGGGACGGAAAAACCTAATATATAGCTTACCATCATAAGCACACCAATGTCCGGATTATTAGCTGCTAAAGTTAAGACGATACCTAGAATTGGACCAGTACAAGGTGTCCAACCTAAAGAAAATGCTAATCCAATTAAGAATGATCCAATAAAACCGGCAGGCCTATTTTTGAACGTTATTTTCTTATTTTTCATCAAAAAATCAAAATTTAATACACCGACAATAACAAGCCCGAAGAAAATAATAATAATGGCGCCTACTTGTCTTATGATATCTTGATACATAATTAAGAATTGCGAGATGCTTAAGCTTGCAAATCCCATCATAATAAAGACAGCAGAAAATCCTAATAAAAAGAATAAGGTATGTAAGATACTTTTCAGATTGAGCATTTTATTATCATCTTTTAGTTCACTTACACTCATTCCAGTAATATAAGATAAAAAAGCTGGATAAAGTGGTAACACACAAGGCGAGATAAACGAGAGAAAACCAGCCCCGAAAGCGATAAACACATTTATGTCAGACATGATATACCTCCTATTTGCATGAATGCATCTATTGTATCAAATCAAGCGATTACATAGGACTCCTATTTTTGACAATAAACCAAAAGTTTAAAGTTGTTATACGAAATTAGAATACCCCTTACCATTAGAGCAAGGGGTATGGTTGCAGCTATGAACGCTTCTAAGTATATCAATAAGTGCCTATTTTCCTGATTGATTGTTCATTGCACGCATCATTTGATTAATTTTCTTTTGTGATGGTTTTTGACCCATTTGCATCATTAATGTGCGAAGCATCTGTTCATTAATCGGTGGATTCTTTTTTAAGTAGCTCATCATATATTTTCTAGCAATGAAAAATCCAAGAGCAACACCAACAATTAACGCTGCTATAGCAATTAGTACGACCCAGATCGTGTCCATGTAAAGCTTTCCTCCTTCGTGTTGTCTCTTATACAGTATAGTAAATCAAAGAAAAGAATACAATACTTGTTCTTCCTGATTTTTGCTATGTGTAAGAATAGGAGCTAACCATCCAAAATTTTGAATATTATCTCCTATTACAAAAAGCAATCGCTGCATTTGTCTTAGAACAGGAAAAAGCAGCTCTTCTGCATCCTGTAGTGATTTACAACGAAATTTTAATTGATTTTCATTTATATGTAAAGAAATAAACGCATCCCTACTATAAATTTTCAATCCCTTCTCTTCATTTTGCTCCAAAATTCTTAAATGTCGATAGTTTGTTAAATGGTTGATAATTTCACTATAACTAAATGGATACGTAATATAATTAAACTGCATAGCTAAGTCTTTTCGATCTGAGTTCATTTGATAATCCTTTAAGAATCGATATAGAACTCCACTTTTATGGAAGTAATGGTTGGCGACCTCTTCTTTAATCCAATAGATAGAATACGTATACATAGGATCTCCCCCTCTATATAATCTATTATACGGATTCTATTTCAAAATTATGTCAGATTGTATTGTAAAAATGCACTTCTTTTGTCGATTCAGAAAAAATAAGATTGTTATATTTACTATGCGTAACGTCAAATATATTTCCTAAAAGAAATAGCAGCCAAATCGGTCGCTTTTCGTTGGACTAAAGAAGTTAGACTAGCTGGACGCGGCTTAACACGTCCATATTTACCCACATGGGCAAATTTTACAATTTCCTAGACGATAAAAAAGAGGCTCGGACAAAACACAACTTTTCTTTACTCATAATAAGCATAATCATGTTATCAATAGGAGGATCTTCGCCGCACCGTGAACATATACGCGTTTTCCGCTGGAACGCCCACAGCTAACTTGGTAAAGAGAAACACGTTACCACGTGGATCTTCGGACTCGTGCTGTTCCCGCTGGAGTCTCACTTATTTCAGGTGCTAATTTAATTTTTCTAATCAAAAAATGAGCGATAATTAATTTCAACTAATTATCGCTCGTTTTTAATTGTTTCTTCATTCTTTTGTCTCAGCCTCTTTGGCTATAAACGTGTTATATCTTATTTAAAGTTATTCCATCATTGATTCAACGTGTTTCACAACATTTTCCACAGTAAAACCATACTCTTCGATGACTTTTTCTCCTTTTGCGGATGCACCAAATGTATCAATTCCAATAACCTTACCGTGATCACCGATATATCGTTCCCAACCGAATGGGGAAGCCATTTCAATTGCAACCCGGCGTTTTACTTCAGATGGGATAATTTGTTGCTTATATGAGTCAGCTTGTACATTAAAACGATCCCATGACGGCATGCTGATAACCCGGACATCGATCCCCTTCTCTTTCAGTTCAGCTTGTGCTTGAATTGCCAATTGAACTTCAGATCCAGTTGCTAATAGCAAGGCATCAGGTGTTGCCTTCTCCGCATCACTTACAACATAAGCACCTTTTTTCACACCCTCGTAAGCATGCTCTTTTGTACCAGATAATGTCGGTAGATTTTGTCTCGTAAGAACAAGTGCTGTAGGTGTATCTGTCGATTCCAGAGCCAAGCGCCAAGCAGCTTGTGTTTCATTTCCATCAGCTGGACGAATAAGTGATAATCCAGGCATTGCGCGTAATGAAGCTAATTGTTCGATCGGTTCATGAGTTGGCCCATCTTCACCAACAGCAATCGAATCATGCGTGAAAACATACGTTACCGGTGTATTCATAATAGAAGATAGACGAACTGCCGGACGCAAGTAATCACTAAATACAAAAAATGTTCCAGCATACACATTTAATCCACCATGTAATGCCATACCATTCAATGCTGCTCCCATTGCATGTTCTCTTACGCCAAACCATATATTTCTCCCGGCATAATTGGTGCGTGAAAAATCATCTTCATCATTTATTGTAGTTTTATTCGAGCCAGCTAGATCCGCACTTCCACCAAAGAAGTTCGGTACAGCTTTTGCAATTGCATTCAGTACTTTACCTGAGGAAGCTCTTGTAGCTAGTGTATCCTTATCAGGCTCAAATACTGGAAGGTCTTTTTCCCAATCGACAGGTAATTCACCATTTAAAGCGAGTTCAAATTCGCTTGCTAATTTAGGATATCTTTCTTTATATACTTCTAGTAGTTGATTCCAATTATCTTCTACTTCAGCACCATGCTTAACAATTTTTTCGTTAAAATCTGCGTATACTTCCTGTGGTACATGAAAATCATCATGTCCCCAATTATAGAATTCTTTTGTTAATTTTACTTCATCTGTGCCGAGAGGAGCCCCATGGGAAGCAGCAGATGCTGATTTGTTGGGTGACCCATATCCAATTACTGTTTTTATCTCAATTAGTGTAGGTTGCTCACTATTCGTTTGCGCAGCTTTAATAGCATTTCGAATTGCGTTTACATCATTGCCATCCTCAACAGTTAACACTTGCCATCCATAAGCCTTGAAGCGTTGTTCTGTGTTGTCAGAGAATGAACGATTTAGATCACCATCAAGTGATATATCATTCGAATCGTATAAAGCAATTAGTTTACCTAAGCCTAAATGACCAGCAAGTGAAGCGGCTTCGTGTGAAATTCCTTCCATTAAGTCTCCATCACTTACAATGGCATACGTATAATGGTCGACAATATTTATATCTTCCGTATTAAATTTTGCAGCAAGATGAGCTTCTGCCATTGCCATTCCAACAGACATAGCGATACCTTGTCCGAGCGGTCCTGTGGTGGCTTCTACACCATCTGTATGATGAACTTCTGGATGTCCAGGTGTCTTAGAACCCCATTGACGGAATGATTTCAAGTCCTCAATGGTTACATTGTATCCTGATAAATGTAGTAAACTATAAAGCAGCATTGACCCATGCCCTGCCGATAGTACAAAGCGATCACGATTAAACCATGTTGAATGTTTAGGATTATGATTCATAAAGTCAGTCCATAATGTATATGCCATCGGTGCAGCTCCCATTGGTAATCCTGGATGTCCAGAATTTGCATGTTCAATGGCATCAATGGATAACGTACGAATGGTATTAATTGATTGTTGTTCCATATTCGACATAAGATTACTCCTTCCACTATTCCAAGCTTTTGTATACTCTTTTTATTCTATAACGAAACATAGTTTGCCACAAGCAAAACAATGTGTGTGTCAAGTACCATGACACTTACTCTTTATCTTTTTCTTGATTTTGCATGTCCTTTACCTTTTGTGGTGTTACATCATTGCCATTTGGGTCAACAACTGTCATCGATTTAAATTGATTTTTAAATGAGCTTCGAACGTTTTGCAAGTACTCTTGACGTAACTTTTCTTGCTCCTTCTTTTCAACTGCAGATAGACCTTCTTCTTTTGCTTTTTTTGCTAATACATTTATACGTTCTATTTTATCTTTAGATAGCATCTAATAACCTCCAGTTTCATATAGAAAGTTTTGAAATTGTAGTTGTACGAAAATAGAAAAGGCAAGAACATAATTAGTGTTCTTGCCTTTTTATCTTACCTCTACCATATCATATATTCAAGTATTTTGAAATTCCTGATACCTTCTATGGACCGTAGCCTTCGAAACGGAATAACCTAATCCATTTAATGTAGTGGCAATCTCTTCGAATGTCAGATTGTTTTCCCGCAGACGTACCACTTCTTCAATAGGAAAAGTCTTTCGCTCACGACCAGGTGCCTTATCTTGATTGGATAAATTGTTACTAGGATTATAGCCGTTTTTAATAGCTCTTTGAATACCTCTTTTTATTTTAGCATTATGTATTTTTCGCTGATATTCTTCCACAATGCCAACAATTTGAAGAACCATGGAATCTGCTTCAGATAGTTCTAACTTACCATCATGGTAAGAAGTATAGATGGGTATGTTTAATTTATGTAGTTGATGGAACAGCGCTATTTTTGTATTACCTCTACCTAGACGAGTTTCGTCCTGAATGAGTAAACAGTCTGCCTCTCCATCAGAAAACAGATCAAGCAACTGAAAAATGCCATCTCTATCAATCTTATAGCCACTCTCTTGTTCTTGGATGCAACAACTAACCGTTAAATGATTGTTTGTTGCTAATTCCATTAATTCATGCTTTTGTCTTGCAAGTGACGTTTCCTGTGTTTCCTTATCTGTACTAACTCTGCAATAAATAATTGCCCTCAACATACTATCTCCCTATGAAAATAATTAACTAGTGATAATAGAATAATATAAGAATCCGAGCGTTAGTGCAAAAGCAATGAGGTAGAATGCGTCTGTTTTTGTTATTTTTTGGAACATTGAAACAGGCCTCCTTATCAGTATAGGAACTTTTGTTCGCTTGTTGTTTTAAGTATTACACGAACATACGATCTTGTCAAGGTGTTTTTCGAACGAACGTTTGCATTTCCAACAACCCGATGGTAAACTAGTTATAATTAATCCTATGTGCGAGGTGATCAATACATGACTAAACTATCGAAAAGGCAGCAAATGATACTTGACTACATTAAAGATGAAGTAACAAAAAAAGGATACCCACCTTCTGTACGTGAAATTGCCGAAGCCGTTGGACTAGCATCTAGTTCAACTGTTCATGGTCATCTTTCCAGGCTAGAAAGTAAGGGTTTTATTCGCAGAGATCCTACTAAGCCTAGAGCTATAGAGGTATTAGATCTTTCTCAAGATAATAATATACCTAGAAATGAAGCGCGCTATGCACCAGTCATTGGAAAAGTTACTGCCGGTCTTCCAATAACAGCAGTAGAGAATATTGAGGAATTTATTCCATTGCCATCCAATAGTGCGAGTCCAGATGATAACTTATTTGTACTTGTCATTGAAGGTGAAAGTATGATAGAAGCCGGTATTTTGGATGGAGACATGGTAATAGTAAAGCAACAGAACACTGCTATCAACAGTGATATCGTTGTAGCGATGACAGATGAAAATGAGGCAACGGTTAAACGTTTCTTTAAAGAAAAGGATCATATTCGTTTACAGCCTGAAAATTCAACAATGGAACCACTTATTTACGATAACGTAACGATTCTAGGTAAGGTTATCGGTCTATATAGAAACATCCATTAAAAACTGCCAATTGGCAGTTTTTTTATAGTCTAGGAAATAAAATTTGTCTATGTGGATAAAGATGGGCGTGAGCCATGTCTAGCTCCTGCACCCAGAAACGAGGTGATTTCACGAATCGCCCTAAGACCGGAGAAGACCAGGGGCTAAAAAATTGCCAATCATGTGAAGTCAAATGTGACACCTGGGGATATTATTTTACTGGATGACTCTGGTGGAAATCGTAGTCAAACAGTTGAATCATTAGAGGACATATTGGCTTATTTTCAAAGATTGAATTACCAAATGGTAACGGTCTTTGAATTACTCCTCTATGGTAGTACTAATCAGTTTAATCCATTGCTCTTTTATCCATAAAATCAAGACTATTATACATAGCCTTCTGAGTAGAAGGCATATTTTTTCCTTCATAAACATGATTGTTACCGCATTTAATTGGCTATCAGACAAAATAAAACGTTTATCATAAGACACAAGCCATCTCAAATATATGAACATTGAATATATTAGCATTATATCAATGAAAAGAAGGAAATAATATGTGGAAAAATAGTAGATGTGGTGGAAGAAATGATGATGTAGCAGGTGTGACAGACGCAAACGGCGATGACTTCGGTGGTGACGTTATTATAAATGATAATGACAACGATCTAAAATCGAGGAATCGAAATGTACCTTTGCAAAAATCTCTAATAGTGGGAATCCTATGTAGATGTCAGCTCTGATGCTGATTCAAGGAGAAAGAAGAAGAAAAAGAAAAAATATAGTGGGATATATTCTTATGTATCCCACTTATCCTTTAAAAGGTGAGTGATTTTTAATGGAGAGACCTAATCTATTTTCGTTAAAACCATATGACGACGGTTTTCCAGATCAACACATTACAAATAAATCCGTTGTTAAACATAGCGGTAATTCAGATGTCGATGTAAATGTGCATGTCGACACCAAACCGATCGCCTACGCTATGCTATGTACACTATTAGCTTCTAAGCAAATATCCAATGAAGAATTTGAAGAGGCGGTTAGTAGACTAGATAAATTAACAAATCGAGAGAAACGAAAAATGAAAAATGTAGATGACTTTATCAGGCCAAAGTTAAATAAGCGATGAAATTAAGAAGACTTTCTTCTTGATTTCATCGCTAAATCTTTGACTAACTCTACAATACATATTTCATAAACTCAATTTGAATCCTTATATTATTTATCGGTTATTTTTTTATAGCTATCCATATTATAAAAAAGATACGCTATCATAATTAAAAATAAGTAGATAAAAAAGTCATAGAATGTTGACCAACCCTTTGGATTATAAAAATCAATTGCATTAAATAAATTCATTCCTCCAAATGCGGCGATTGCAGCAAAAATACTACCTTTTAATAACGGATTCCAGTTTGGCTTAATTTGTAGAACAAACATGACTGCAACGGGAGCCATTGCCAAGTGATATGGAAGAAATAATAAAGGTGATATTGGAGAGAATTTCATAGGATAAGACCATAAACCATATGATAAAGCAATAAGGTCAATTAACAATGAAAGAATGATGGTGATAAATCCCCCGATTAAAAGCCGCCCTGTACTTTTCTTATTCCTAAACAAGAACCAAATGAGCCAAGGTATGATAAATAATCCAATACCTAGCCACCATTGCCATGAAAACAAAAATGCGTTAAATACAGCATCTACCATTAAGCGATTCACTTCAACTAATTGATTATAAGCATTTTCTGTTTGTTGTAATCCTTCGTTAACTGTCACTATTATCCCTCCGTTATAAACATAGCTTGTGTAATTTATTACCATTTATGTATAGTCAAATGAACTTGATTAATTAAAAAATGCTCATAGTAATATATAAAGTAAATAAGCTCTCTTCAAATCCCCTTTTCAATTCGTCGACTCTATTCTTGCAAGATTGTAAGAATGATGTAAGGAAAATAAATACCATATTGTAAATAAAATAACTATACTTTCCTCAGAACCCTAAGGAGGAAAGTTTTATGAATCTTAATCAAATGAATATTGACTTGTTTCGAATGGTGAATAATCTAGGTAAGGAGTTTTCCATACTAAATCCAATTATGACGTTCATTGCTGAATATATGATATTTTTTTTAGTTCTAGGCATCGTCATTTTCTGGTTTAGAAGACAAAAAAACAATCAGCTTATGATTATTTGCGGCTCCATTACGTTTGTGTTAGCAGAAATAGTCGGAAAATTTGTAGGGAAATTCCATTCTAATCATCAACCTTTTGCTGAACTTGCTAATGTCCATAAGCTTGTAGAACATACGGTAGATAATTCTTTTCCAAGTGATCATACGATATTCTTCTTTTCTTTTTGTATGACTTTCTGGCTTTTCAAAAAGCAAGCGAAGGTGTTTTGGATGATGTTAGCCTTGATTTTAGGACTATCACGAATTTGGGTAGGTGTACATTATCCAGCAGATGTCTTTGTAGGAGCCATAATTAGTATTCTAGTTGCAATACTTGTGTATCAAATAGTACCGAAGCTTACTATTATAAGGAAATTGTTAGTTATTTACGAAAAAGGAGAGCGATTAATACTGCCAGCAAAAATGAAATCTAAAGAGCATTAACATATAAAAGGATAATAAAAATAAGCGATACTCCTCTTTCTTAACGTTTTTAATTTATACATAGAAATATAAGAAACAGAAGCTTACTCTCTTTATTGTGTCAGAGTTACAAGCTTCTGTTTTTCATTACTGTTTATTCTTCATATAACTGGCAGCAAGACCCCCACTTCAAGCAATAAAGTGAAAAACATTGGTAAGCGATGGATCCACTTCCAGTAAATGCAAAATTTTTTAAGTTATATCCTTGTGGTACTAACAATCAGTAGTGAAAAGAAAGTCCCCCCCACTGATTGAAGTTTCACCTTCTAAGAAGTTTGGTACATATTATCAGAATAACTAAATAGATCTATTGCTAGTTAACCGAGAAATTATGGAGTTTGCAAATCCCCTAAGATAAGGGTATTCATTAATAACACAGGCTGGTATAGAAAAAGTTTGAGCTTTATCCCTATTACCAGATGATAGAATCTAGTAATTTTTACATCTATAGACTTAAAAAGCCGATTTTCCTTACTACATTGATTACGTAATTTCTCCCCCTTGCCATTAACCTCATCAAGAATATAACTGGCTTGTTTGTACAAAACCAGCACAAAAGTTCTTTCTTCTATCATCCTGCTGATTCTTAAGAATTACTATTAGGAATATATACTATTGACATTTAAAAACTAAAGATATATAGTATAAATATATGCGATATGTGATCTACGTCTTAATTGACAGAAAATTACGTTAAACAAGAAAATTTCTTAGCACTTTAATAATCTACTATATGTCAACATAGCTTTCTAACTGACTATATTGACATATGTGAGATGTATGTAACGTAATTATTTTGGTTTTACCTTATTCATTCAAAAGGCTTCTAATATAACAACGCCTGCAATAATGAATAATAGACCTCTTAATTTACGAAAAGAAAATTCTTCTTTGTATACGATTATATTAAATAAATTATTAAAGACAATAGACAGTCCTGACCATATCGCAAAGGCTATACCCATATTCATGTATTTTATAGCAATGGATAATAGCGTTATAGCTGCCATAAACGAAACTAATGCTGACAATATGTACCTTATTTTTGTCATGCCATCTGTTTTTTTGACAAATATATGGCCAACAACAGCACAAATGGTTGATATCATTAAGAGAGATATTCCCATTTCTGCACCACTCCTTTTTGTTTAGGGTTTTTACTAAGGTTAACTACACCTATTAGGATCAAAATAATACCTATTAATTTAAGTGTGGAAATTTTTTCATCAAATGCAAAAAAACCTATTAAAAGGATTATAATCGTCCCAAGTCCAGCAAACAATGCCCCAACTACTCCTACTTCTTTTCCTCTAGTATTCCACATATATAATAAAATAGAGGATAAATAAAAAGTAATCGCAATGATCGTTGGGATAAGCTTGGTTAGTCCGTAGGAATAATTTAAAAAAATTACACCGATTACCTCAAAAATAACAGCTAGTCCTAAACCTATCCAAAATCTCAAATAATTACCCCCTTTATATAAAAATATATACATCTTCCAATATAACAATAGGTTTAATGAATATCAATAAACGAATAAAATGTCGGAATAGTAAGCATTACATGAAGATATTTACATCATGAATTCTATCATACGCAAAAAAACCGTAAATGAAAGATATTTACGGTTTTTACTATTCGCTACCAAATATCGTATTTTGATTTTCATTGCCTATCGTATCCAGCATTATCACAGGTAGTAACATTCCCACTTCAAGGAAAGCCAATATTAGTAAGTGAGGGATCGGCTGCCAGTAATTGTCCGATTGGTATAAGGGCCATTAGGTCATACCCTTGTGGTACTAACAATCAGTGGGGAATAAACAGAATCCCCACTGATGATAGTTTCATTTTATTTTTTACATATAGATCAATTTGTGTAACTTGTCTTTAGATCATTTTAGTGAGCAATCAAATTTACTTGTCAAGCTTACTTAGCTCCCATCAACATACCTGTGTATATTTAATAGAATGGAACTCACAGTTTTTCTTTCGCATCTTCTGGTATAGTATCATATGGAACTTCCTCCCATTCCTTTACATAACTACGTTTAGTTGTTAAGCGAATATAAGCTCCCTCCCGTAGTTTTTTACTAGCCGAAAATGTTACAGTTCGTACATCACCAGATTTTTCATACCCCGATAATGTATATTCATATCTTGGTCCTTCCATCTCTTTAGCAGTACCGTCAATTTTTACGTAAACACTCGTCTTAGGAATAAGAGGATTAAGCATATCTGCTACTTCATTTTTTACTAACGCAGTAAAGGCAAACAGAGCTATAACTATAATGGCTAGCAAAATGAATAGTATCCTCAACATATTCTTCATCTACATCACCCCACTTTTAATATCATATTTATTCATAGCTTAAAAGATCAGATAGCTACTAGCCATAGAATTACCTTTCATCTTGATGACATTATTGTAAGAATGAATGATCTACTGTCAATATTCACTCGAAATAGAACGCTTATGCTTTCCTCCTGTTCAATATACGTAAGCTCTTGTCCGTTATAGTTGGTATTTTATCCCGCATATAACTGGCAGTAACACCCCAACTGATTGAAGTTTCAATTTATCAGTATTTTGCTTTTCATTTTAGCTTTCACTTTTGCTCATGCGTACTCTTCATTGGAAAAATTGACATTTCATTCATACATGTTAAAATGTTGTTAACCGGTTAACAAAAATAAAGGAGGTACACATGAAAACTTCTGAGATAGAAAAAGCAATTGCTGCAATTGAAAATTTTATTGTACAACGTGAGAAAAAATTAAAGAGCTCTAACTATACTTCTTACAAAGATTCAATCGATGGAAATAAATGGACCTTAACACAAATGCATATTGTCTCTTTGATTAAGAATAATCCAACACGGGTTAACAATGCATTTTTAGCAAAAAGCTTAGGGATTTCTAGACCAGCTGTTTCTAAAGCGATTCACACCTTAATTGAGAAAAATATGATCATTGCAGAGAAGAAAATATCTAATCAGAAAGCCATTTATTACGCTTTAACTGATTCAGGACACAAGTTATCGATCATCCATGACAAACTACATCAAACAGCTAAAGAGCGGTATTCTAAATTACTTGATCAATTTTCTGAATCTGAATTAAAAGTTATCATAAGATTTTTGGACGCTTGGTCTGGTCAAATTATCCAAGGAGGAAAAGATGATGAATAAAAAACAAGCATATCAATTTTTTACGGAAGTTTATCAGGAAATTATTGTGAACTTAAATATTAATCAAATTCCTGAATATTTTAGTGAACAATACATTCAAGTAACCGATGGAGTGCGTACAAATATGATTGATTTCACAAATCATATCGTCACATTAAAAGAGCATGTAGCAGCCATGTCAGTTTCTCCTTTTTATGATTTTCTGTTTGACGAAGCCAAACAAACAGTAACTCTCAGATATATTGTTCATGTAAATAAGAAAAACGGAGAAACGGGCGATGTTGAAGTAATAGCGATTTTTGAATTAGCTAACAATAAAATCATACGTTGTAACGAAATGACTTGTCCTTTGAGCAACAATAAAGAACTTGAGAATATTGGAACTATAAATACTAATTAACGTTAATTTATTTTTCATACCGTTCAGAAAAGCCCCGTCCATTATTGAGACGGGGCTTTTCTAAACTAAAGTAAACGTAATTCATCATTATACATTTGCTAAAATCATACTGTTTTAGTGAATGTCAAAAACGATAATCAACTAGCATAATAACAGCATCCTATATTCGCAATTGAGATTTTGTTGCAATAATGATTGCAACATCAAGAATGGTATTCCTAGCTGCTAGACTGATACCAGTGAGTTGAAAAAAACATGATTTACTCCAACGTAACATTTACAATGCGAATCTACATTTGCTTGTAATAACCTTCTATATAAATTCTCACCTTTGCTTGCGCTAATAAGCTCGTTCATTGGATGTATGCCATATTAAAAAGCAAGAAAGTATTGTAGATATGTCATAGTTATTACTAAATATCTAAATTTTCAAACGAGTTTAATGCAGAAACAAACGACGATTTTTTACATGACGGTTTAGCCGCGGGAGAAACGGTTGTAGATTTTTACATAGAATCCATTCCTGCAGATGCAATGATCGATTATTCTGTACCCTTTTATAATCTAAGTGAAGAAGACAAACTTGTCGATAATTTTGACCAAGGTTCCATCGTTCACAAGGACAAAAAATGGTATGCTGTAAGTAAATCATATATTGGCCATAGTTACAGTGGTTGGAAATATGCTGCTGGTTCCACAATAAGTGGTGGTTTTTTAACTGCTTCCCATATTAAATCTGTTTCGAACACGTATTCTGGTTCTTTGACGGTAACTAAAAATGCGTAAACTTCATTTGTTGGTTTTAGTATTGGAAAATCTTATAGCAGAACCGTCAGTTATATATCTCCTTCTTATCCTTACGGAAGATACAGATTAGAATATAGACATGTATATAAAACCTATAAGGTGAAACAAGAGCAAAAATACGCTACAAAATATGTCTATGCGAAAAAATGGGTTGAACGTCAATATCGTGTAGTTAAGTTTTAATGTATATATTACTAAGGGAGAAATAAAAATTATGAACAAAATAAATGTGGGAATTTCGTTTCTATATATGGCTACCTTTCTTTATGGAGTACGTTATATTTCAGGCGCAATGGGGGTTATAAGTTCAACAGAATGGAGCGATGAAGTATTCGCAGAACATATGTTATTTATTCCAGACGGTTTAATGATTGCTACTGTAATTACTTTAATTTTAGGTATTGTTTTTTTTGTGTGGGGATTGGTAGATAATTTCAAAAAAAATTAAATCTATTCATTTTTATGTTCTGAATTATTGTATTAATCCCGTAGATTTTAAAGTTGAATAAAATGCATAGGCTGTCTCGAAAGTTTAAAGTACACTTTAGATAATAAATTCAATGTTACATAGACAACATCCCGCACTACTTTTTTAGTGATCCGGGATGTTTTTTCGGATCTAACCAACTCGGGCGAACCTTCTTGAGACAGTATCTTATAAAATAAAATGTCAGTTATGGATTCATAGAAGTGTAGATATACACTGCTGTCATTAGTGCCTGGTTGTTCTAATTTTGCATAAATTTTAATTATCCGTATCATCTCTCCTTGGTGGTACCCCATTTACTGTTTGTTTTTAAAGAAATGCCCCCTACTTAAAGGATTAGACCACAAAGCATGTATTCAAGCTGATACAATTAAACTTTAATCTTATTTCTGCACTTTTATTCGTAAAACTAAATCATATTTTTATGCTAAAATTAAGTAGCTCGATGATGCTAAATAGTAGTTTCTTTAAAGGACGACTTTTCGGTGCATCAATTGTCGGATATAGACATTCTTTTTTTTATATAGTAAGTATTGAAAGGGGAAAGAATACGTGGAATGGCTAGATAGAATGAATTATGCACTAGACTACATTGAAGATAACCTAGTTCAAGATATAGACTATAAAAAGATCGCACAAGCCGCTTGTTGTTCTGAGTATCATTTTTCTAGAATGTTTTCATCTATAGCAGGTATACCCTTATCAGAATATATAAGAAGGCGTCGTTTAACTCTCGCTGCATTTGAAATCCAACAAAGTGAGAGTCGCATCATCGATATTGCAATGAAATATGGTTATTCATCTGCTGATTCTTTTTCTCGTGCATTTCAAAAAATGCATGGAGTAAAACCTTCAGCGATAAGAAAAAAGAGCATACCATTAAAAGCCTATCCTAGAATCACCTTTCAAATAACGATTAAAGGAGATTCCGAAATGGATTATAGAATTGAAAATGTAGAATTTGATTTGAGAATTGTTGGTAGGAGTAATACTATAAAAACAAGTCGTGCGTTTAAAACAATACCATCACTCTGGAATGCCTCAAAAAAGAATGGTTTTACTAAAAAGTTAATCGATATGTCATGGGAAAATCCCAAATGTACATTAGAAGGTCTTCTAGGTATTTGTGGAAAAGAAGCTGCTATAACAGAGGAAAAGTTTAATTATTTTATGGGAGTAAGATATAATGAAGAGCCTCCCACTGAGATGGAAACGTTGATAATTCCTGCAAGTCTATGGGTGGTCTTTCCAAACATCGTAGATGCTTGGAAAAGGTTATATACAGAATGGGTCCCCAATTCAGGCTACGAACTTGCTAACCTGCCATGCATCGAGTGTTATTATGGACCAAAGCATAAACCAAGACACGAATTATGGGTTCCTATCTTAGCTAAACCACCTAAAAATTGAGTAACAGTTCTACCATAAGGAGGATAGGATCTAATAGAAGGATTAACGAAAGTATCTAATAAAAAATTCCCCGGTTTGCTAACATCACTATAGCGGTATTTATCTGAAAATAAGTAGCAACGTTTAAGGTAGAAGTCTTCTGTTTATGAAAGAACCTAAGCAAAAAGAACCCATTTTGAATAATATCCAAAATGGGTTCTTCAACTACTAGAACTATCTTTGTATGAATTATTTTTTTACAGCTTCAAAAGTAATTAATTTGGTTTGTTTCGAAGGTGGTTTTTGATAATTGTACTCTGCCGAACATGTTACTTGAGAGAATCCTATTTTCTCCAAAAGTAGTTTGAATTCTTCCACCCCATACCAACGTATGACAAACTTCTGTAATTCCGTGTCTTGTAATTCACCTTTTTTCCATTTTTCATACCTTAAGTGAGATAATGTATATTGTTCAACCCAATCAATTTCAATTGATTTGTTTTCCAATATGATACCTTCATTACTAGATAAAGAAAAAGTTGAAGTGAAAATTTCTCCTGTATTCCAATCACTTGGTATTAATAGATCAAGTATTAAGCGTCCATTTGGGATAAGATGATTATAGAAACACTTTAAAGCATTTTTAGCATCTTTTATATTCTCTATTAAACAAAAAGAACCAGTTGGAATCACAATTACCTCATATTTTAAAGGCAATGAAAAATCACATATATTAGCTTCATATAAATTTGGCTTTAATCCTCTTTTGTCACAACGTTTACGACAAGAGGCTAACATCTCGCTAGAATAATCAATACCATCAGCATGATAACCTTTTTCTAACAAAGGAATTAAGAATCGTCCTGATCCTGATGCCGCCTCTAGTATCCGTCCCTTTGTACCTTTTAGTCTCTCAAAATAGTACTCAATATCACCTTGTACGGAATGACCAACTGGTTTAGTGAAATCATAAAGCTCTGTACTTAACTTACCATAATAACTAAACAATTCAATTCCTCCGATTTTTTATGCGGAAGAATATTATTTGGTTTATTAACTCTTCCGCACCTTTATAGTATTGGTTATGTAAAAAGAGCAGACTTTCATAATGTTTCACTCACTTTCTATTAAAATATAAACTAAGTATATATTTTAATGGATGATATTACAAATATTTTCAAATAATTCGACATAGAAATAGCTTTACCAGACATGTTATCCCAACAAATATATAAACAAGTATCATTTAGTGCTTGTACCCTAAATATGCGTATAAATCGAACTTAAAGACTAAGCAAATAAATTGTTACAATAAAGCAATATATAAGAAATCAAAATAATTAATTTGTTTATAACAAAGAATATTAAAATATAAGGAGATTCCTGGATTAATCTAGTCTTGAATTGAGCATAATTACGTGCTATTTATTTTAATTTATAAATCATCTGTATAATTAATAGGCAGATGATTATCAGTAAAAGATTTTCAGCTATTTTTTGAGGGATTTTAGGTAGAAGTAGAAGACCTATCTGCGAACCAATAATAGAACCAATAGCCATTGAAATTGCATAAGACCATATGATAAATCCTGTTTGAAAAAATACAATAAATCCCCCTGCACAACTTCCTAGGATTAGAACCCTCGTCATTTGGACAGCCTTCATATAAGTATGGCTGTTTTTCATATAATAAATAATACTAAATGTAGAAGAACCTGGGCCAAATCCCCCATCATAGGCAGCCACAAACAAAGGAATATATAAATTCATCTTATATGTAAGAGGCTGTTGATCAAATTGGATATTAGCTGTCCATTTCTTATTTATCAATGTCACTATTAATGCAAGATTAAGTAATAAGAATGCTACAATATTCATCGTCTTTTCATGAATATGGGAAGTTAATAACGATCCACCCATTCCTCCTAAAAATGCTACTAATAAATTACTCATTATAGACCTTATTGAAAGCTCCTTATGACGAATGAGATAAAATACACTTGAAAATGCAGCTATGCCAGAGGAGAACTTGTTCGTAGCAATACTCGTTTGAATTGGAATACCAGTTAACATCATACCTGGTATAGTAATTAAACCAGCTCCTCCCGCTAAAGTCCCCAAAAAAGAGGCTCCTAATCCAATAAGAATTAAAACGAAGAAATGATAGCTGCCTCCTTTTATTTCCCATATCCATGTTCCAATGCCAATTATTGACATAACAGTAAGGAAGGAAATGACATATATTTTTCTATGCCTCTTTTGTTTTCTCTGGTGTGTGAATTCTTCTTCACCGATTGGTGTATTCAATATTTCTCCCCCCCCTTTACTACCCTTTATATAAATGGTATACATTATATAATGATAAATCTAATATATATTTTAAATTTTTTTATAAGATTTTTTTATGAAAGGGTTTTATCAATGAATCTTCACTCACTTCGAATATTTACTACTGTGGCATCTATAAGGAGTGTTACCGAGGCTGCAAGAGTTCTTTCTATTAGTCAACCTGCTGTAACCATTCAAATACGTAATTTAGAAAAAGAAACAGGATTGAAGTTAATTAAAGCAGAAGGAAGAGGAATAAAACTGACTAAAGAGGGGCAATTTTTATTTAAACACGCTGAACGTTTATTTGATATGGAAAAAGACATTGAATATAAACTGAGGCAATTAGAAAATGGAAAACAAGAAAATTTACGGATAGCATCAACTTATTTACCAGCTAATTTTTTATTACCCTTATGGCTAGCTAAACTAAAAAAAGACTCACCCCTAGTAAAAGTAGAACTATATAGTGGTAATTCAAATGAAGTAATTGAACAATTACTTCACTATAAGGCAGACATTGCTTTTGTAGTAAACGAAGATTGGAACCAATCAGACTTAAACCTCCACCACCTAGTGGATATCGATTTTTGGTTTATTGTCCCGATAGGTCACAAATACGATGGAAAAGAGATATTACTATCCGATTTAGTTCAAGAGCCATTTTTATTAAGAGAGGAAGGGAGCTCTACAAGAGAAATTCTTTTTTCATTATGTAGGGTTCACGGTGTTACACCTCCCCGTGTAGGTTTGCAGTTTCATGGTTTAAATGAATCTATTCGTTCAGTTATAGCCGGATATGGTGTAATGCTAGCACCCTCTCTCGCTATACAAGAACACTTGAATCGTAAAGAGGTGGGGAGAGTTAAAGTTAAAGGCGTTGATATTAAACGACCTGTATACCTTTGCAGTCGGAAAGAAGATAAGGAATTATCCCCCAATATAAAAAATTTTCTTGATTTAGTAAAAAAATACTATTAAAAAACTCAATTACTAAAATAACAAGCAAATAAAAGACAAAACGAAAGGGCATGCGTCCAATAAAATACGGTGTCCATCCCCTAACTATAACTAACTATTAGATTACTTCACTAAGTTTAGAGTTTCTAATCATCATCTTTCGTTTACACTTAAAACCTTTAAGTCAGTGTATTACACATTTAGGCTTTTCTCCTTATTTTTCTGTATTTTGTGTAATTTTTCATAACAAATCGTGCCATCGGCTGTGCAATCAAAACTTCAATCCAAAAAGCTATGAAAAAATTTCGGGCCAGGCATAAAAGAAGTTTTGAATCGGTTCTAGACTTATCTCTTTCATGCCAATCCAAGATCTGATCACTGTTAGTAAAGTAGATAAAATCGTTACACTAAACAATATATGGAATAAAACTCTAGCATTAAAATCGTCTGTTGGTTCAATAAATTTTTCTACTAGCTTATTAACAATCGGATTAAAGTATTTATCACATAATCACCTGAACAATTTCATTTGAAGAATCAGTTCAATGTATAGATTCTATCATCACTCCTTTAAAATAATACGTTTTCAGCGATGGCTTCAGTTCCTTTGGAAAGCAAGACCGCTTTTCTGCGGAATCTTCAGCTCAGCTGTTTCCGAAGGATAAGGAAGATTTCGCAGCGATACATCGCACGCAGAAAAAGCGTTCTTCTTTTTCAAGGAGTCACGTTTTTTGACTATGCTTTTTTATCGTTCAGCTTTGGGGTTAACTATGTTAGTTTCGCCCTAGACCCTACGACTATTAATTTTTAATTAATATTATTACATCATAGTCTACTTCATCTATAAAGTAGCTCCCGCTAAAACTAACTTCAAATCCGCCTGGTCCAGTTAACTTCAAATCTGTTACTATTACCATACTTCTGAATAATCTGCTAAATACTTTAAATATCGAATGATCAAAGTCAGTAATATGTAAGCTATTATCGTATTTAATATAATATCCTTCACCAAAATAACTATCACCATTTATAATAAATTCGCTAATTTGCTTAATAATATTCCCTCCCCTCATCTTCTACTATTCGACAAAAGGGAATATATTCCTGCGTAATTTTACCCAAAAATAAATTACATAACCAAATCTAACAAACTACAATGTAAAGAGAAACGGTGGTACAGGTTCTGATTAAACACATACCACCTTTTTATGGAACCATATATTTTTAAAGACTCCGATTCTAATTCTTATAAAGTAAAATCTAGTTTACTTTACACTTGTCACTGAACGGATTGGCAGTAAGCTTCCGATTAACGCAATAGCTGTAGCTGCTAGAAACATTTTTTCAAAACCAAATACTGCAATTCCCTCCCCACTGCTGAAACAGATTTAATAATAGATAGTAACGAAGTTATCGTCGCTTTTACATTTTGATGGAATGATAGCCGCAAATAACAATAGAAAGCCCTCACTGATTATAGTGAGAGCTTCAGCATAAAATGTGTTTTTCTAACTATTGCACGTAGCTTTTACCGAACATTAAACAATAAAATGAGTAAACCAAGCGATATATTTCGCCCCTGGTATAAACAACAATTGTGCAAGCAGCGTTCCTAATAGCCTCGAGATAATCATCAGCAAGGAAATGTTTTTAAGTGTTTGATAACTTCCTCTCCGGTTAACTACATCGTCAGCTACTACCGAAACCTTTGGATCTACGAAGATAACTAGCAGTATTGTTGCAATCCCATTTATTAAACCTGATGCCATAATTGCTGTGGACGAACGCTCAGGAGCCAGTAATGCTGCGTATAAGGCAGATAGCACGCCAATTGTATAAATTGCGGTTATTATCATATTTACAAAAAACAATCTAATTGGAATATCCTTGAGCGTAGTACCTTTCAAGTATGTAAATCTTGGTAAACTAACATGCTTTAATCCACGCTTCATATACTCTAAAGAAACAATTCTCTTAAATAAAGATGGAACAGAACCTCTCTCTTCAGATAGGTAAATGATTGCCCTTGAGAAGAGTGCTATAAAAGTAGGAAGTAATAGGATTCCAAATACTGTCCCAATTGTTGACGCACCTATGAGAATGCGAAATTGTGTTTCTACAAATTCTTGAGCATTATGAACTGGTGCGGTATCGATTAAACTACCTGTAAAAGGTTGCTGCATCATATTAGCTAATCTTGAAACCATTACCATTATATTAAAGAGAGATAACGCTGAAGCAATCATCTTTACTCTCGCCCCAGATAACCTAACAGCATAAGCGAGTGTTTCAATAGAATGAATGATAAAGATAAATAAAGCTATAACTATTAGTTTTTCAGTTAAAAATTCCAACTCCATACCTTCTTTTTATTCACTAGTGGTGGTTATTACATCTAGTAAAATTCTATAATATAGCATTATAACATCTTATATCACGATGTCTTTATTGATACGAAAAACATACTATGGCTAGATTTATTAACCATAAAATTAATCTTAGCACAAATATTGGTACAATCATAAATCCTTGTTTTTAAAGCGTATTTAAAGGGAAATTTAACGTATGATGATTTTATCCCACATATAACTGGCAGTAAGCCCCCCCACTGATTGAGGTTTCACTTTATAAAATATTATTTTCGAATTCTTGCAATTATCCCCTTATTAACTTCTATTAACGTTCTAACGTTTATCTTTACTAATGAATTAATGGAGCCTCCACCTGTATAAACATATTCTAATTCTGTTACTTTTGGATCGATTAAAAAGGTTGCAGCAAAACCAAAAGATGGAACTCCTCCTATTGGATAACCTGTTTGTCGTAATACCTCATCCTCATCCGCTAGACGTGGACGATCTATATGTAATGCCTTGCCTACCCTTGATGTACTTGCTCTGTCTTGACCATTGACAATTGCTACAATTAATTGACCTTCTTTACTAATCATGCAAATATTCTTAACAAACTCGCAGATTCTACCTCCTACAGCATTTGCAGCTTCCCGAACGGAGTGACAGGACTCGTTTACTTCCAGATATTCTACATCTAAATGATTATCATCAATATACTGTTTTATTTTTTGACCTGATTTCATCCGAATAGTCCCCCTTGTCATGTTAAGTTATTTTACTAATTACTAGCTATATTGTCTAGTTTCTTTACGAAGGTACAGTAAATACTGGAACATTAATCTTTATAAATGATAATTTTAATGTAGTTTTTTTCATACAATAAACTGAGGTGAAAAAATGGCAAGAGTAAATTATCGAAGTTCTGATGTTGACTTGATGGCAAGGATGATGAGAGCAGAGGCTGAAGGTGAAGGAAAACAAGGAATGTTATATGTTGGAAATGTTATCGTTAATCGTGCTAAAGCAGATTGTCTAGATTTTAGAGATGTTAAAACCATTTCACAAGTTATATTTCAAGTACAAGGAGGGAATTATTCTTTTGAAGCTGTTCAAAAAGGAAATCTCTTTTACAATAGGGCGAGATCTGTTGAAAAAAAACTAGCAAAAAAGAATTTGGATTATTGGAGGGAACATCCAGGGAAATATGCTCTTTGGTATTTTAATCCATATGCACCGTGCCCTCCAACATGGTATGATCAACCTTTTTCTGGTCAATATAAAAACCATTGTTATTATGAACCGGCAGCGGGAAGCTGTGAAAGTGTTTATATCGGAGGCTAAGTTACATTTTCTAACTAATTTTTAACATAATATAATCAAACAAAATATTGAAGCTTTGTAATATCCTCTTAACGTTCCTTTCTACTGTTCTTTCTCATACGGCTCACAACCTTTCGCATTATGAAAAAGCTGTTTTCCTAAAATGTACAGGAAAACAGCTTTAATGATTCCAAGCTGCTTTTTTAAACGTATTTCTTAAAGAATCTTGCCAAAAAACGCTGTTAACTTAGGTACAGCTTGATTTACATATTCAGGGATATCATACAAAGCAACATGTGTTGCACCTTCAACCCAGAATAATTCCTTTGGACCATTTGATAATTCGTAGAATTGTTCACTATAACTGCGTGTGTCAGCTTCTGTTCCATTTGTCTCTACAGTACGCTGCTTCGCAACGACTTCAAGTGTTTGCAATTGCCTTTCAGCACTATCTTCTCCACGTACCATTCACCGAAATCCACTGCACTAACAGTTGCAACTGCTTTGATACGATGTTCCGTTTGAACTGTAGCTAGGAATAACCTCTATGCCATAACAAATAGGCACTATATGCATTGTGAAAAGCCTAACAATTCCTTTTCTCTTCTTTTATAAAGCTAAAATAGAAATATTTTTGCACCTTTAACTTAGGAGAAACATACAATATAAATATAGTACTAGCAACAAGTAAAAGCCCCCACCATGGTGAGGGCTAGACCGTTTTAATAATTCCAACATTTAATAATATGAGTCACAAAAGCGACATTTCTTTTTAAATTTCTTTTCAAATTTCTTTCTACAATGATCACAGCAGTCATGGCTTTCATCATGGAAATAATAAAAACATTCTTTCTTTTTGCAATGGAAACAATCACAATGGAACTTCTTTTTACACCAGTCACAAAGATGATGGTGTTTTTTATTACAAGAATGACAATAACACATAACCATCCTCCTTTCTTTTATTTCATTTTATGAACATACAAAGGAAAATGATTGGACAGGTCTCATAGTATAAATTCCACTAATTTTTAATATATTCCTAAAGTTATATCTTACGGATGAATTACCAAACGTAATGAGGATGGTTTAAATAATCTGTGTTTTTATTCCATCCATAGTTTATTAGATAAGAATAAGACTATATGATACTAGACAACAAGCCAGTTTTCTGTACGTCCAGAGATAAAATGGCTTGTTGCAATTCGTTTGTTTTCTATATAGTTCTTTAGAATGACCTCAGAATCGTCACCCAGTTAACATGGGTGGCCTTTATTTAGTTAAGCTAGTTATAAATAATCTGCTTCACTTTATAAATGGTATAATATAGCAATCGAGAAGAAGTATCGTTTAAAATAATTTGATATAGTTGACAGGATTAAGAAAAATGGTAATAAAATCGCTTAAAAGAACAACTAAATAAAGGGGGATAAATCATGAAAACAACCCGATCAAAAGATGGTACAATGCTAGCTTATGATACCTATGGTAAAGGACCTGCTCTAATTTTTATAACAGGAGCCACTTGTTTCCGCTCATTTGCACCAGTCTTGCATGATGCCAAGGTGTTTGCAGAAGAATTTACAGTCTACAATTATGACAGACGTGGGCGGGGTAACAGTGGTAATACAATGCCATACGCAATGGAACGTGAACTAGAAGACATTGAAGCGATGATAGACGTAGCTGGAGGTAGAGCTAATATATACGGACATTCTTCTGGAGCTATTCTTGCGCTAGAAGCTACAATCCGACTTGGCCAGAAAGTAAAAAAGCTGGTTATGTATGACCCTGCCTATTCAAACGATGAGGCAAACCAAGAAGAATTCAAAGCGTTAAGTCAGGGATTATATAGATTGCTTGATAGTGGTAAGCATGACCAAGCAATCCGTATTTTCTTGGAAGGGATCGGTACACCTAAAGAAGTGATTATGGGTATGCAGCAATCACCACAATGGGAAACGATGGTAGCACTTGCCCCTACCCTTGCCTACGATACTACATTAGCTTTGGATTTACCACCTGTTACACGAGCTGCTCGTCTAACTACACCAACACAAATAATTGTTGGCGAAGAAAGCCCTACCTCTATACATGATACTGCCAACCAACTTAGCAAGGCGATTCCAAACTCAGCATATTTTCAACTAGAAGGACAGGACCATATGCCTAACCCTGAGATGTTGTTACCAGTACTATCAAGATTTTTAAAACCATAGGCTTTAAATAAATTTGCCTCAGGAATAAAAGGTGGAGGATAGTAAATAGTGTTGATCAGCTATAAAAAAATATGAAAAAGTGAGTAATTTATAACAAACATGCAATAAACGTATTACGTAAACTAATACACAAGATGATTTTAAATTATCTTCTATATGTTTACCTTCTCTTTTTCCTCCTTTTTACGGGGGACTTTTTATGTTTGAAAACATGTGTAGCTTAGTTAGAAAACGGGAAAAGATTTATGAGCAGCCCCTTTCCCAAGCCATATCCACTCTCGCTGCTCTCAATCTATAATGTAATAGAGTGGATAAACTTAAAGGGCATTTTCATTACAATGTCCTTTAAGTACTACTCATCTACTATAGCCTCAGTGTTAAAGACCATACATCTATTCGAATACGAACCAAAAAATTCCTCCCCTGTTAAATTGGATATTGATAACTACTCATGTATTTAGTACTCTGTTGACAATTTGCTCCTGATTTAAAACTGTGCTTCTTTTCAATATTACTGCAATCCATTTGTGTGTCATTAAGTATAAATCAGTATATGCAGCTTAAATTTAGGTATTTAGTAAATAAAAGATTGACCTTCAAGTAGCTTGAAGGTTTATACTTTCTTTTGTAAGTAGTTGTAGGAGGAATGACAGATGAGTGGAGCACATGCAAACTTGAAACAACAATCCGTTAAGAAAGTATTTTTTCAGTATTTCTTTCCTTCATTATTAGGAATGATGCTGATGTCGATAAATATCCTTATCGATGGAATATTTGTAGGTAACGGGGTCGGAGCTGAAGGGCTAGCTGGTGTCAACCTTGCCATGCCAGTTTTCTCGTTAATATTCTCGATCGCACTATGGATCGGTATTGGTGGGGGAACCATTTATTCGATCTATACCGGAGGCGAGCAGTTGACTAAAGCAAGAAGTGTATTTTCATTGGCTATTGTCAGTGCGTTATTGCTGCTATTAATCGTTGGCGTTTTCGGTTATGTTAATGTAGAGGCGATTGCAAAACTGCTAGGCGCAAATACAGATACCCTTACTCATACCGTCGAATATTTGAAGATTATGTTCTTGCTTGGTTGGCTAATTGCTTTACAACAGCTGCTCAGCATCTTTGTCCGAAATGATGGCAGCCCAACCTTGTCGATGGTTGCGCTTGGTGCGACTGCAATTATTAATATCGGGCTAAATTACTATATGATTTTCGTCTTGGAGTTAGGAGTCTTAGGCGCCGCGCTTGCAACTGCCCTTGCAAGCTTCGCTGGTTTACTCGTCCTATTGCTCCATTTCTTTAAAAAGCATTCGAATCTAAGAAGCCCTTCGTTCCAGTGGTCATGGAAAATGCTTGGAAGCATCTTCTCGATCGGCTTCCCAAGCTTTCTAGCTGAAGCGGGAACCCTTGTCTTCGTTGCTGGGTATAACTTAGCAGTCGTTGGTTTGCTTGGCACAGAAGGAGTCGCTGCTTTTTCAGTCGTCAATTATTTGCACGGCTTCATGTTCCTTTCATTTTTTGGAATAGAGTCAGCACTACAGCCATTAATTAGCTTTTACCATGGAGCAAAAGAGAAAGTGCGAATCAAAGAGAGTGTAAGGATTGGCGAGAAGGCATCGTTCACGCTGGGGGGAATCCTACTTCTCATCGGCTTGTTTGCTGCACCTTTACTCGTATCACTCTTCGGACTCGAATCTGATGAGGTACGTAAATTGGCTGTGCAGGGCATTCGATTGTTTTTCATAGGCTATATCTTCCTTGGATTTAATTTCGTTTACATGACTTATTTTCAGTCCATTGGAGAAATTCGCCCATCGATCATTATTATTTTGTTAAGAAGCTTTGTTTTTATCTTGGTTTTACTATGGTTATTACCAAAGTTCTTTGGTATTGCTGGTGTGTGGTTAGCACTTCCAATTGCTGAAATGCTCGTTGCATTGCTACTCTTTTTTATCACAAGAAAACATGTGTTAAAGCACCGGTAAAAGGCACATCTAAAATAGACGGATCAAACTAGAATTCGGCACCTTTTTAATTTTGATTCTCCTGCTTGATATTTACTACGTTACTCATCAAGCAGGAGTGAAAATTGAGTCAGTGAAATAACAGGACTTATGACTTCCTATATAGAATTATGGAGTTAAAGTAATTATATAAATAAACTTAATTATTCAGAGGTGTGAAAACAGGCAAAAAAACTGAAGAAATAAGAGACTAAGACAGCTTGCATGGAAAACACCTCACACTATAGTTACTTTAATAATGTACTAGAAAAAAAGGTACTAATAGAAGCCTAGTTGAGATAGTATGTGGTTTAGGCTGGATAGCTCAATCCATCAAGAATCACCCGTACTTTTTGCATATTTTATTCCAAAATAAACTAATGTAAGTACGAAAACCGATATCCAAATCCATTGATTTTCTACAATAAAAATAAGCATAGCAGCAATAACAATTACGGTTAAATCTAATTTCTTTTTTATATTTTTTTGAGTTAGTATAAAAATTATTATTAAAACAGCTATAACTGAAGCAATTATATGAAGTTTCATTATTCTAGATCCCCTCCCACCTTCTATTTTTATAGTAAGCCGATTAGTGGATATTATCAACAAAAAAGAGGAAGGAAAAAATTTTAAAAAGAGGTTTTATCATTTTGGCTTGCGGTAATTTTTCATCCCCCTTACATAAATTATTTCGTTTTTCTTTAATTGAATAGTAATTCCAGAATTGCAATTAATATAAAACGTTCTCATATTACCCCAACGAGTATAAATGAATTCTTATATTATTAATTAACAACTGAATTATCAATAACATATTCATATAATTCTACCTTCTTTTTAATCAGTTCTCCACATATTTTTCTGTATACGGCGGTTATATCTAAACTTCGTTAGCAAAATGCTCCTCAAATTCCTTTATTTTCCCCTCAACATTCTTAGTATATCCCTTTAGCCTCATAGACTTTTTCAATACTCATTGGCTTTTTGGAGTCAAATAAGCCATTATAAGCAAATACTGTTAAATCCACTTTGAAGGAACACTTATTAGAATTACAATGCTTTTCTTTTTTATTTTTATGGTAATCATCTCCTATATATCTTGTCTTCTTTTATAATTAATAATGTGAGAACTTTTATTCATTTATTTATGTTTTTTAGCAAAAGTAGATAACTATGAATTTTGTGGAATCGATATTTATGCAACTATGTTTGAAGTTTTGTGAACCAACTGAAAAGACCAATTAGGTTAGTACTAATTTTAAAAAGTAGGCTTATGTCTTAAACATAGGTAGATATCCATACATATCATAAAACTGTTATGAAATTAAAAAAACTCTGGAGGAATTTATATGTACGATACAATGTTTAATCAGAATCATTTGTCCTATCAAACGGATCAGAGTCATTTGCCTTATCATAAAATTATTAAAACAATCCAACATTGTGAAGCTGTTTGTGAATCTACCATATATACAATTCTACAAATGGATAGTTCTAGCCATAGAAATGAACAATTAAGACTACTGAGGGACTGCGCTGATACCTGTACGTTAACTGCTAAGAGTATTGCACGTAACAGTTATTTTGCAAAATCTATTGCATCGTTATGCGCACAGATTTGTGAGGTTTGTGGAAATCATTGCTTACAACACCCTGATCAGCAATCACAATATTGTGGTAAAACTTGCTTACATTGTGCTCAAGAGTGCCGTAATTTTGCAATAAACATGTAGTTTTGCACATATTCTAATCAGATATCTCCTGAAGAGGGAGAGTTAAGGGTTAAGGGAAGTTTAGATAAGGAAACTCTGAACTAGACTCTGAGTATACAAAGTTATATTGAAATCCACCCTGTCAAGTCAGTCAGTGTAAATAATAAAGGTTGTCTAGGCGGCCATTGCCCTATATTCCATAGGGCTTTTTCCATTTAGTCGTTTTTGTTGATATTTTTTCGTGATAACATTGGATATAAGCATAATAGTTTTAGTCAGTGTTTCATACGTGTGATAATCCTTTTGATGTAAATAACACTTTCTACACTTTAACACCCTAACCTGTTGACGAATAGATCTTGGATAAATGTCCGATTGGTTCAAAGGCCTTTAGGTCATACCCTTGTGGTAATAACAATCCGTGGTGGATAAACAAAACTCCCAACTGATTAAAGTTTCACTTTATCATAATTAATACATAAGACGCTTGGACACCAAAATAATTAAATCCAATTCTTAACTAACGGAGCATAATTGTTGAAAAGAATAATCATGGCGATTATAATTCAATTATTCAATTAAATAGTTGAATAGATAAGAAGGTGATTTAAATTGTTAAATGAAAGAAATCTAAAAAATTTATTGTATCAAGAATTTGCAAGAATAGGTAAAAGTCTTTCGAGCCCAAAGCGCTTAGAAATTCTTGACATACTATCTCAAGGTCCTAAGTCGGTGGAAGCATTATCAAAAGCAACTACTATGTCTGTGGCAAATGTATCTCAACATTTACAAACTCTTACTAATTCCAGGTTGGTAACGTTTCAGAAAAAGGGGAACTACGTAATCTACGAATTAGCAGATGTAGCCATTTCGAACTTTTTAACTTCTCTTCATAATTTGTCAGAAAAACAGTTTGTACAGGTACAACAAATAAAAGAAGAATTTTTAAATGCTCATCTTGGTATGGATGGGATTACTCTTTCAGAACTTAAAGAGCGACTGGAAAAAGGTGAAGTAGTATTATTAGATGTTCGACCAAAAGAAGAATATGAAAAAGCTCATATTCCAGGTGCTATTTCGATACCAATTGAAGAATTAAGGGAAAAACTCTCTTCTTTACCAACCAATTATGATGTTGTTGCTTATTGTAGGGGGCAGTACTGCCTGATGTCGGTCGAAGCAGTAGAAATTTTAAAGAATAACGGTATAAATGCCCATCGTTTAGAAAACAGCGTTCAAGATTGGCATCAATTCCAAGACAAATCAACTGGGGAATTAAAATGAAATTAGGAATCATTTTAGAAACAAAAGAATCAAAAAAATTCTGGAATGCTTTTAGGTTTGCCAATACTGAATAACAAAAGATCATAACGTTCTTTTTAATGGGTGAAGCCGTTGAATGTGAAAGCATGGAACATGGGAAATTTAATGTAAAAGAGCAAATGAATAAATTTGAAGAGTTAGATGGCGAATTATTGGCTTGTTGAACATGTTTGAAATTAAGATTTTTAGATGAAACAACTTCTTGCCCAATCTCTACGATGAATGATTGTGTAGAGCTTGTAGAATGGGCTGATAAGGTTGTGACTTTTTATGAGATAAAAATTGGAAAGAAGGTGTTTCATTTGTCTACTAAACTAAATGAATTGGCACAAGGTTGTTTAGATAATCCAGAGAACCAAAAAAAATTATATAAACGCACATTAATCATTGTAGTTATCTCTCAAATGTTTGGTGGAGCAGGATTAGCTGCTGGAATAACAGTTGGGGCGTTACTTGCAGAACAAATGCTTGGTACCAACTCATTTGCAGGGTTACCAGCTGCTTTATTTACGTTAGGATCGGCAGGAGCTGCATTAATAGTAGGAAGACTTTCAAATCGTTTTGGAAGACGTATGGGGCTTGCGTCAGGCTTTATAACGGGCGGACTTGGAGCATTAGGTGTTGTAATTGCAGCCATCATAAATAGTGTATTTTTATTATTCATTTCTCTACTCGTATATGGGGCAGGTACTGCAACTAATTTACAAGCCCGCTATGCTGGGACAGACTTAGCAACTAACAAGCAGCGCGCCACTGCTGTAAGTATAGCGATGGTTGCCACCACATTTGGTGCAGTTGCGGGACCGAATTTAGTTGATATTATGGGGGATGTTGCTGTTTTTCTTGGTATTCCAGAATTAGCTGGCCCGTTTATCTTATCCGCAGTCTCATTTATATTGGCAGGTCTTGTGCTTTTCGCTTTTTTACGTCCTGATCCATTTATTATAGCGTTACAAATAAATACGAATAAGCAAAATTCGGAACCTATTGAGAAGAAAAAAATAAATAAAAAAGGAATTACAGTTGGTGCTACCATTATGGTACTAAGTCAAATTGTAATGCTTGCAATTATGACAATGACTCCCGTTCATATGGGAAATCATGACCACAATTTAAGTGCCATCGGACTTGTGATTGGCTTTCATATCGGAGCTATGTACCTTCCTTCCCTCTTTACGGGAATTCTTGTTGATAAGATTGGTCGTCCTGCCATGGCGATTTCTGCTGGAGTTACATTACTCCTTTCGGGTGTTATAGCAGGGGTAGCACCAGGTAATTCTGTATTTCTTCTAATTGTTGCTCTTTCTTTACTTGGATTAGGATGGAATTTCGGATTAATTAGTGGAACAGCTCTGATTGTTGATTCAACAGAAGCTTCAACTCGTGCCAAGACTCAAGGCACAGTGGATGTTTTTATTGCTTTAGCTGGAGCTTCCGGTGGAGCCTTGTCAGGGATGGTTGTTGCTGGTTCAAGTTATGAAACGTTATCGTTTGCTGGAGGGATTTTCTCCTTAATACTCATTCCAATTGTGATCTTATCTCGTGAAAATAAAGAATAACCTTCCTATTTGTTTAGAAATTTAGGTGAGGAGTAGTTAGTGTCTAACCATCCTAACTAATAATGATAGACATTAACTACTTTCTAATAGTCTCGGAAATTATAAAATTAGCCCATATGGATAAATATGGGCGTGTTGAGCCACGTCCAGCTCTACCGCCTAGAAACGATGTGACTTCATGAATCACCTACTATAAGTCATCATCAGCTCGCAAGCTCACCGTGATTCCTTTATCTCCGTTGACTCGCTCCAGTCGCTACGTTTCTAATCGGGAGTTTGCGCTTTTGTTCATTATCAAAATATGCGAACCCATAATAAGTATGAGCTTTAATGTTAGTGTGAGTAATCTTATTTTTCATTTGTTGCGGAGACAATCAACATCATAGGTCTACGAAGTTCGTCTTTCATTCCTGGAACATTTATCATGTTTTCAGGAGGCATAGGCTCTACTATTCGATTAATATGAAATCCATTCTTCAGTAAACCATCTACATACGTGGTTAATGTTTTATGGTATTTAGTTACATTTTCTCCTAAAAAATTCGTCGCTCGCTTGCCTTCATAAAAATAGTTATCTACTGGAAAATGAGCAATGGAACCATCTTCACTATAAATCCAGTCTTGATTCCCATCAGAAGTAAAAATAGGATGTTCCACTGAATAAACAAAAACCCCATCACCTTTTAAGTAACGATGAACATTTTTAGCTATATCAGAAAAAGATTCAATATAATGTAAAGTTAGCGAACTTAGAACAATGTCGAAGGTATTTTCCGCAAAAGATATATCTTCAATGTCTGAATGGATATACTCTACTTTTTTGGATGTTGTTTGTTTTTTAGCAACCTCCAACATTTTTTCAGACAAATCTACCCCTACTACAGAACTTGCTCCTTGTTCTAAAGCATAGATGCAATGCCAACCATAACCACATCCTAAATCTAAGACTTTCTTTCCTTGAAAATCAGGAAGTAATTTCTTTAAGGTTTGCCACTCACCCGCTCCCTCTAGCCCTCTTTTGCTCCGATCCATTTGGCTGTATTTTTCAAAAATGTTTTCATTATCGTAGTCGCTCTCTTTCATTGTTCATACCTCCATGTAATTTTTAGCTGTTTTTGGAAATTACATGGAGTACTTCTCTTTTGTGTACAATCATTAATATCACCTACTTCCTTATTTTTATGTAGATTATACCAGTTTAATATTTCAAATCAAAAGTCAAATCGTAGTTTTTATACCTAAGTTACATCATCAGCATTAATAATTTGTATACCTTCTACTTATAGTGTTAATTAATTATGTTAGTGAGCTGATTTATAGAAAAGTTTATAAAAAATTTATGTAATCTACATCATAGTCTTACAAGGAGATGTATTAAAGGTACAATAATTAGATTAAGAAAAATTCCAGTTAAAACGTTTAAGAGAATTCCTGATTATACCAGGATTATCACTTTTATTCTGAAGGAACTAAGAGTGGAATACCATTATCAGCGAAACTTCACCCTATTAGGACGGCGCACATAGAAAAACTAACCCAAGCAAATTTCTGCCTGGGTTATGTTCAATCAACTATAATGTATTCCTTTCCCTAACCAAGCTGCTGCACTTTCGAATAGTGCTTCAGATACAGTTGGATGTGGGTGGATCATGGACTCCATTTCTTCCACAGTTCCTTCTAAATGTATGAACGATGTAGCTTGGCTAATCATTTCGGTTACATGTGCTCCAACCATAACTACCCCAAGAATTTCACCATACTTCTCATCAGCAATAATCTTCATAAATCCACTGTTTTCTCCTGCAGCAATCGCTTTTCCATTTGCAGCTAAATCAACTTTCTGAGTTTTAACCTTATATCCAGCCTTCTTTGCTTCTAGTTCGGTCATCCCTACGCTAGCAACTTCAGGAAATGTATAAATACATCGAGGCATCGGTAAGTCTTTTTTATGTGTAATTCCCAGAATATGATTAACAGCATATATTCCTTCTTGACTAGCTGCGTGAGCTAACTGATATCCGCCAATTAAGTCACCAACTGCATATATTCCACTAACAGAAGTTCTTAAGTTTTTATCGACTTTAACAAATCGGCCATCAAATTCAACGGACAATTCATCTAAACCGATTACATTCGGTACACGGCCAACTGATAGGAGTACACTATTCGTTTCAAGCCCAACCTTTTCTCCGTTTTTCTCCATTTCAACCACAGTAGGATGAACGTCTTTAAAACCTGTGATTTTAGTATTCGTATGGATTGTTATTCCCTTTGCAACCACCTGTTTTGTCAAGAATGCGGAAGCATCGGGGTCTTCAGTAGGTATTATTCTATCGGCCATTTCTACCAGATCAACCTTTGTGCCTAAACTATTAAACACACAAGCTAGCTCTAGGCCGATTACTCCTCCACCAACAATAACCATATGGGAAGGAACTTCTTCAATATCAAAAATAGTATCGCTCGTATAATAGTTTATTTTATCTAATCTTGGTATTTCAGGAACAAATGGTTGAGAACCAGTTGCCAAAATAACATTGCTTGCTTGGAGACTCTCCGTACCTTTACCTATATCTACCGAAATAGTTTTATCATCGCGTACCGTACCAAAACCTTGATAAAAGGTAATCTTATTCTGACTCAGTAGTCCTTTAATTCCACTGCATAATTGTTTTACAACTTTATTCTTACGGCTCACCATCTCTTCCATGGAGAAAGAAAAATCATTAACGGTAATACCGTAGCAACTAGCGTTTTTAATTTGATTGAATGCTTCTGCATGTTTTAAGAATGTCTTTGATGGGATACATCCACGGTTTAGGCACGTACCACCAAGGTATCTTCCCTCAATAAGAGCAACAGAAAGACCTGCGTTAGCTGCACGAATAGCAGCAACATAACCACCAGGACCACCACCGACAATAACCAAGTCAAATTTTTTCATGTCGTTTCCTCCTAAACCAATAGGCTATATGGATCTTCTAAAGATTCCTTTAGCTCCGTTAAGAATGCCGCAGCCGGAGCACCATCAATTGCCCGATGATCAAATGATAGACTTAGAACCATCATTGGAAGAATCACAACTGAACCATTAGCTACTACAGGCTTCTCTACAATTCTACCAACTCCTAAAATCGCTGTTTCTGGTGGGTTGATGATGGGGGTGAATCCATCAACTGCATACATTCCTAGATTACTAATCGTGAAGGTACTTCCTCTCATTTCATCAGGAGTTAACCTGTTATCTCTAGCTTTAGCTCCTAACGTCTTACTTGTTTCTGTAAGCTCAGTTAATCCTTTTTGGTTAGCTTGTTTCACAGAAGGAACAATCAATCCATTCTTTACAGCAACTGCTAAACCAATGTTCACTTCATTGTTCATCACGATTTCGTCACCAACTACTGAAGCATTTACTTTAGGATGATTTTCAAGAACATACGCAACCGTCTTCATGATAATTTCTGTATACGAGAGACGATATCCAGTTTGACGTTCGATTATTGGTAATAATGCCTTACGCAATTCCATAGCTTTTGTCATGTCAACGTCACTTGTAAGGGTTACATGCGGAATCGTACGAACACTATCCATCATCTTATCCGCAACCGCTTTACGTAAGCCTTTTAGTTTTACACGCTCACCTGTGGCATGAGTATTTGAGCTAGATCGTGCTTCTTGAGACTCAACAAACGCTAGGACATCCGCTTTTTCAATCTTGCCACGTGGGCCCGTTCCAGTAACCTGACGGAGATTCACACCATTTCCCTTAGCAATTTTCTCTGCAAGTGGTGTTACAAATATTTTATTTCCATTCACATATGTCATAACGTCTAATTCATGTACTCTTCCTTTAGGACCAGATCCTGAAACCATGCTTAACACTACATTATTTTCATGAGCTATGCGACGAGCTGCAGGTGTCGCACGCACTCTCCTATCATTATCCACCACTTCTTCAATTTCTTCCTTAGCAGTTACACCTGAATTTGAATCAGCATCATTCCTAGTTGGCGAAGAATCCATCGTTTCATCTTCTCCTGACTCCCTACCGACAACTTCCGGAGGTGTATCAGAAACTTCTTCTCCAGCTTCACCTATATATCCAACAACCGCATTAACTGGAGCTTCATCATCTACATCGTAGTATCGCTTCAACAAAATTCCTTCTTCATAGGATTCAACTTCTATATTAATCTTGTCTGTCATGATTTCAAAAAGTGGTTCACCGACTTCAACCGAATCCCCTTCTTCTTTGAACCATTGAAGTACGGTACCAACTGCCATCGTACTACTTAATTTTGGCATAAAAACCTCTTTCGCCATGATACCCCCCCTTAAACCTTGTTTAAAGTTTCTTTTGCAGCTTGAATAATATTCGATACTTGTGGAGCATGTGCTTTTTCAAGATCTGGATGATATGGCACAGGAGACGGTGCTCCACCCAGACGTTTAATCGGAGCATCAAGATAATCGAACGCTTCACTTTCTGCAATCATACTAGCGATTTCACCACCGTATCCACCTCGTTTAACCGCTTCGTGAACCACAACCACACGTCCTGTTTTCACTACCGATTTAATAATGGTTTCTTCATCTAACGGTACTAAAGTACAAGGGTCAATCACCTCTATACTGATTCCTTCTTTTTCAAGTTCTGCTGCTGCTTCTAGTGCACGGTGTACCATGATTGCTGTTGCGACAATAGTGACATCAGAACCTTCTCGTTTAACATCCGCTTTACCTAATGGCAGACTATATGCTTCTTCAGGCACATCTGAAGAAGTTTTGTATAATAATTTATGTTCATAAAAAATAACAGGATTGTCATCATCCATTGCGGCCTTCAGTAATCCTTTTGCATCATAGGCAGTAGAAGGTTGAACCACTTTAAGCCCTGGAATATGCGTTACCCATGCTTCTAAGCTTTGAGAATGCTGTGCAGCAGCACCTGTTCCAGAGCCACTTGGAGTCCTCACTACCATTGGGACCTTTCCTTTTCCACCATACATATAACGAATTTTCGCCGCTTGGTTAACAATTTGATCTAATGCTATCGTAATAAAATCTGAGAATTGTAATTCAAGAATTGGTCGCATACCAGTTAGTGCTGAACCTACTGCAGCACCAGCGATACCTGCTTCGCTAATTGGAGTGTTACGAACACGCTCTGGGCCAAATTCCTCTATCATGCCGCGTGTAACACCGAACGCTCCACCATAAACACCGATATCCTCCCCTAAAATAAATACATCCTTATTTTTACGCATTTCTAGACTCATTGCTTCACGTACTGCCTCTAAATAAGTTATCTCTCTCATTTGATTTTCCCTCCTATGCATAAACGTCTGTTAACAAGTCATCTAAAGTTGGCATCGGACTTTCTTCTGAAAACTTAACTGCATCTTCTATTTCTTTCTTCGCAGCTAAACGAAGTTCTTCTGCTGTTTCTTCCGTAAATAAACCAGCATCAATTAAAACTTGCTTGTATCGTTTGATTGGATCTTTCGCACGCCATTCTTTTTCCTCTTCACGTGTACGATATTTCTTCGCATCACTCTTCGAATGACCTTTCCAGCGATATGTTTTGGCTTCGATAAGAGTTGGACCATCACCACGACGAGCACGTTTGATCGCATCATCTGTAACATTCATTATTTCTATAATGTCATTTCCATCAGCAACAACACCAGGAATGCCATAAGCCTTTGCTCGTGTTGCAATGTCGTCCACATTGATCATTTCTTTAACAGACCCTGACATTCCATATTGATTATTTTCACAAACAAAAATAACGGGTAAATCCCAGATAGAAGCTAGATTTACTGCTTCATGGAAGCTTCCTTCGTTCGTGGCTCCATCACCAAAAAAGCAAACGGTTACATAATTCAGATTCTTCATTTTAGCAGTTAAAGCAGAACCTACAGCCAAAGGAATACCACCTGCAACAATTCCGTTTGCTCCTAAGTTCCCCATGTCAACATCCGCGATGTGCATGGATCCACCTTTACCTTTACAATAACCAGTTGTACGACCAAACAACTCTGCCATCATTTTGTCAGCTGTTGCACCTTTAGCAATACAATGCCCGTGTCCTCTGTGTGTGCTCGTGATTTTATCATCAATATCTAATAATGCACAGACTCCGGATGCACTTGCCTCCTGTCCCACAGCTAAATGGGTGGTACCATGAATCATGCCTTTGGCAAAAAACTCATCTACTTTTTCGTCAAAATAACGAATGAGCCACATTTGTTTATACAAACCTACTAACTTTTCGTTACTAATCTTTGGAGCTAATAACTTCTCTTCTGTCAATTTCAATTTCATTCACCCCTATTTTTTACAAATGTTCTTTATGATTACATTTGTAATAATCATAGTATGTTTAACTGCTTGCGTCAAGGGTTTTAATGCGATATCATTAATTTTTTAATTATTAGTAGTGAAAGCTTAGGTTTATCTGCTTTGTTTCTATTAATATAAAAAGAACAAATTTTGAAATGGTGGTTGGTATACTTCCCCACAAACAATGATGGAACAAAGCCACAATCGCTCGATTAGAAATGTAGCGACTGGAGCGAGTCAATAGAGATAAAGGAATCACGATGTGCTTACGAGCCAATAATGACTTATCTTAGAAAGATGCGTGAAGTCGTCTAGTTTAGGCGCTGGAATTGAACGTGGCTCAACACGCCCATATTTATTCACATGGTTAAAATTTATAATTTTCTTCATTTCCTAAATTAAAATAAAGCCTATTCCATAGGCTACACTGTAGCGGATCCCTCCTTGCTGTTAAGTGATATCTTTCTCCAGATTTATAAACAAAAATTACGGTACATTCTCTATCTACTACTAACTACGATTTAGCTAAACTACTAGTAAATACAAGACAATACTTGCTTAACACGAAATAAACTTCCGTTAAGGATTAACGAAAGTTTATTATTATCTTAACTATTTAATTTCTGAAGGACTTTATCATACATTTCGTCGATACCCATTCCCGTTAATAATGGTACTCCATCTATAACTTTTTCTTTAACGTTTTCTGGTACAAGTGTAGTGGAAATTATTACATCATAATCATCAATTCTTCCTAGTTCATCGCTTATTTTAGACTGATGTAGAGAAACTTTATCATCTAGATTATTGTCTTTAAGCCATTCTTTCACCTTTCCAGTTACGACAGTTGACGTTGCAATACCGGTACCACACATAATTAAAAGTTTTTTCATCATGAATACCTCCAGTTTATCTTTTATTATTGTCCATAAGATGTTAGATAAAAATCATTACATTGCTCTATGATTTCACTTGATAGAGGATCGATATTCGGTTCTTGTAATAATGCATAAAAAGCATATTCAGCAGTCTCTTCTAATATAACCGCAGCCTTTAATGCTTTGTCAATAGACTCACCAATAGTAAAAACCCCATGGTTCTTCAATAATATTGCTGGTGATTCTCCGATGTTTTGAACAATTTCTCTACCAATCTCTTCACCTCCTATAGAAGCAAACCCAGAACATGGAACACGATGTTTAAAAATGTTAGCAGCAGTTGTTGTATAACTAGGAAGGTCTCTTCCTCTTATAGCAAAGCTTGTTGCAAAAGGAGAATGCGTATGAATTACACTATGGATATTTTCCATATGTTTATAAACATATAAATGGCTTTCTGTATCTACGGATGGTTTAAGATCCCCTTCAATTACCTCTCCAGCTAAGTTGACTATAACCATACTTGCAGCAGTCAAGTCATCAAAATCTACACCACTAGGTTTTATAATTACTCGATTAATACCAGGAATACGATAACTAACATTCCCGCTCGTCCATCGTACTAAGCCATTATCCTTAAGCTTTTTGTTTGCCTGACAAATTTCTTCACGTAATTCAGAGTACACACTATGCCACTCCTTCATTAGAGGATTTTAGTTTTTGCTTCGGTTTGATTTTATTCACATAGATTAATCCTAAAAGAATAACTAAGCCTAATGCACCAATACCATACCAGCTAAATACTTTAGGTAACCAGACGAAAACAAATGTTGTCCAAACGGCACCATCTACAAGTGCAGAGATACTTGTGTTTCCTCCCATATCAAAGTTGGCAGCAACTGCTGAATTTGTAAATAGCGGTGCTACCCAAGTAGCAATATATAAACCAACAGCAATATAAACAGAACCAGCAATTACTGTACGAACGATGTTCCCTTTAAAAATAGGAACCATTAAACAGATTAAGAAAGGAATTGTTGCCAAGTCACCAAATGGCAATACGGTGTTACCTGGTAAAAATACTGCTAAGAACAGTGTAACTGGAACAATGATCAATGATGCAGATAATACAGCAGGATGACCTACAGATAACGCACTATCCATACCGATATATAAGTCTCTTCCTGGGAAACGTTTTTTAACAAAGTTCCCCGCAGCCTCAGACACTGGTGATAATCCCTCCATTAGTAATGCAACCATTCTTGGCATTAACATCATGACAGCTCCGGTTTGTACAGATAGCTGTAATACTTCCGAAACATTGTAACCTGCTAAAATACCGATAACTATACCGATTAAAACACCCATTACAGTTGAATCTCCGAAGATTCCCATTCTTTTTTGGATAGATTCTGGATTTGCTTCTAATTTATTAAATCCCGGAATTCTATCAAATAACCAGTTAAAAGGTAATGCAACTAAAAATGACGGTGCAGATGCCCCATGAGGGAAAGTAATATTTTTAAAACCATAAAATTTCTCAATATATTTTGCAAGTATATCTCCTAAGAAAAAGATCAATAGAATGTGAACGATAATCGTAAAGATACCTAATCCAAAATCTCCCGTAAGTGCATAAACTAAAGATCCAGTGAATGCACAATGCCAGTAATCCCAAACATCAACATTTAACGTTCTTGTTAAACCAATACCAAGTAGTATCACATTTGCTGCAATACCAAGTGGGATTGCTAAACTACCTAAAGCAGTACCATATGAAATAGCAGCAGCAGCAGGCCAACCAACATCAATGGTATTTAGTTGGAAGCCAAAGTTGTCAACCATGGACTGTGCAGCTGGTCCTAAACTATCCGTTAATAGTCCAATTACTAGGTTTAAACCAATAAAACCGATACCTACTGTTAATCCAGAGCGAAATGCTTTTCCTGGCTTAGAGCCTAGAACCAACGCAAAAACAAAGATAATGATTGGTAGCATAACGCTAGCTCCAAGATCCACAAACCATTGCAAGTAATCCATAATATTCCTCCTTATTCTAAAAAGAGATTAATTAACATGTACTTCTTTTGTAAAACGTTCTATCGTAGTAATTACTTGTTTCTTCGTAGAACAATTCATTAACATTTCTGAAAAACTATTATGTTGAATAAGACCTGTTATTTTCTGTAATACTTCTAGTTGATTCTCAGGTTTTTGTAGTGCAAGCATAAATACTACGTTGACTTGTACATTTGCATCAGCCATTCCCATCTGTCGAAAAGTGATTGGATTTTTCAGTATACCAATACCAATTGCTTCCTTTTTGACATGTTCAGCATCAGTATGTGGTAATGCTACACCTATGGTTTCCGTAGCTAGACCTGTCGGGTATTCAACCTCTCTTTGTTTTATTGCAGTTAAGAAGCTGCTTTTGACGAAATCTTTCTGATGCAACACCGTAAACATCCCTTCAAATAACTCATCGGTATGATTCACGTCTAGAAAGAAAACCAGGTCTTCACTAATTACGTTATTCATTTCCAATTTACTGCCTCCTTTTCCTAATTAATTGTAAACCCTTTCATAATAGAGGTAACGAAAATTACATTTGTTACAAATAGTTACATTTGTAAAAATGATACCCCTTCCTCTTTCAATTGTCAATACAATTTTCATTAGGTTTGCTAGACGATTTACAAACAAATAAACTCTTTAAAAATTAAAGAAACTTATGGTTTCGGTCTAGTTTTACCTGAGGAATTGGTTGATAACCAAGGTTTTCGGCTGTTGTGCTTAAAAGGGAATCAATAATAGCTTAAACTTTTCAAGGGATCACTAAGGGAGATGCGACACCGGTACAAGGGTCACGTCATTTTTGATTACGTCTATTAATATGTTTTGGAGAGTATCTACACTTTAGAAATATTCATTGGAAATGGCTAGGTGAGGCACACCTCATAATGAAAAACGTGTTTTTTGTTATTCTAAAATCAACAAAAAATAACATAGGAACTTTACTGTTTGAGTTATCTCATTCACATAATGCGTTCATTTGCCAGCGTCGCCAAGTTTCCTTCATGTAGGGATAGCGTCAGGAAGATGCGGATTTACAACGTTAAGCAATAGGTACTACCAGCTTTTTGACAAAAACTAACGTTAAGACACTTTTTGGAAAATAAAACCCTGATTTATCTACGCCAAGTAGAAGAATCAGGGTTTTATTTTAATTTTTTATTTTAATTTTTTATTTTCAAACTTTAGTTCCATACATTTTTCAACTTTAGATAAAAGATATAATGATCATTTAAAATTATCAAAAGTACAAAACAGATCACTTATTGGCAACGGAGACCATTAGTAATCTGTTTTATGATGTCTATTTTAAATCATCCTTTTAGTAAGTAGAGAGATTTCCATCCCGCCTTTTATCTCTTTATTTTCTAACAACAGGGATCCACATTTCACCATATACTAAGCCGTCTTGCTGTCCCATCACAACTGCTGCATTTGGACCACCAACATAGGATACATCCGTTACTTCCATCAGGACTTCACCAAAGGCAATACCAGTAAGCTTGTTACTCAACTCTTCATCTGTATTCGCTTCCCCTTTAACAACGATATATTCCCCTTTAGGAAATTGAATAAGTCTAGTTGCTTCTGGTAAGGATTCCTCCGTCATGACACCAGCATAATGCATCATCTTATTATTCACTGCTTCGTTTACAACAAAAATGTAGTCATTTGTTGCAACAGTTTTTAGTTTATCAAGCCTTCCATCTTGATTGACAGCTTGCCAAAAATCTGCCTTTTCCTTAGTAATACCAGCATAGTCTGTGTAATCACTCTTAAGCTCTGTTCCAATACCTAAAACAGTAAAACTGTCCTTTTCTTCTAAAGTATAATTTGCCATTTCAAAATTCCTCCTTTTTAATTAAACAAAAGATTTGTTTTTTTACTTGCTGAGTTTATAATAACATTGAATCATGTCAAAAAATGATACTGTTTAGGAGGTCACAATGAAAAAAGTTGAACGGATTAATACCATCATGCGGTATATTAACAACCGCTCCTACTTTACAATTTCTGAAATTATGCGGGAATTTAACATCTCTCGTTCAACTGCTATTAGGGATATCAGAGAAATTGAAGCTATGGGGATGCCACTTGAAGCAGAGGTTGGAAGAGCTGGAGGTTATTCTATCATTAACAACTCTGTTCTACCTTCTATTCACTTTACCGATAATGAAGTAAAAGCACTTTTTATTGCCTTTATGGCCTCAAGAAATCAACAACTTCCCTATTTAAAAAGTCGACAGTCTTTAGCTGAAAAATTGCTAGGCCTCATCCCAGAAAACCAACAAGAAACCCTAGTTTTATTAAATCAAATCTTGCTTTTCGAAGGTACCAATCCCAATAATCCTGATTTACTTGATCTGTCAGACCTCCCTCATCCTATGTTAGAAAAACTCATACAACTCCTTCTTTTGGATAGCCATTTATTGATTACCATCAAAGAAGGGAGGGTAATAAAGTCATATCCAATTTATCTCTTGCATCTTTATCGTGAAAAAAGCTTATGGCAAATTGAGGGATTTGACTTAAAAGAAGAAAGGAGGAGGGTTTTTCCTGTCGATCACCTCACCAATGTAAAACCATACCCCACAAAAAAAAGAGTAAATAAGAAAAAGGTTTTAGAAATACTAAGTAAGCAGGAAGAAGCAATCAACCTTGTCATCGAATTTGGTCCAAAGGCAATTGTCCAGTTCAAAAAATACCATCCTTTAAAGTTTTCAATTTCCTATACGAATCCCTACCAAGCCACAGCCGTTCTGAAGACTTTTATCGATGTTAATATGCCCGAAGAATTGAACGATATAACAAATTGGCTTCTTTTCCTAGGTGAGGATATTAAATTCAAGGAAGTTCCAGAAGAAGTCTTAGAAAGTTTACAAGAGAGATTATGCTTATACTGCCAATAAGCGTGGCCAGTTAAAAGCTCAGTAATTTTGAGTTTATCTAGTTCCACGTTATCTTCTATTTCAGAGCCCCTAAAGATAAGGGAGTGTAATATTAACTGTGTAAGTAAGAAATGCATACGTTTTCTTACTTACACAGCTTTTTATTTGGTAGAATACTAACTATAAAGCTAAAAGAGCGTTTTAAATGGGGAAATCTAAAAGTGATCTTAACTCCGTAGAATTAGCTAACAAGATTATTGAACAGTATCAACCTGAAACGATAAAAGATTTGCAAATGCATTCAAAGACATATTTGGTCTATGTTTGAGACGATATTAAAAGGCAAAATAGACCTCACTAAAAGCTCCTCTTATGAGGGGCTTTTTTAAAAGTTAAGAAAGTATAAAATCAGTGCAATGACTGCGTTAAGCCGAGTAGTTATTTTGAAATGTTTGATGTATATTGGCAACGCTCCGACTAATTACTTCGCTTTCCGCGGGCACGGCCTCAACTAACTTTGCAAAGAAGAACACGTTGCAAAGTGGATTTTCGGCTCGCGCAATTCCCGCAGGAGTCTACGTAATTAGCCTCCGCTATGAGAAGGTGCAACAATTCTTGTCATAAGTAATAGGTTGACTTTTTTTACAATGGGTAAAGTGAAAATCGCTATCCGTGAGTATAAAAGCAGCTGTGTTACTTTATGCTAGCATTGTAGAGCCTGATAATAGCGAAGGCCGCCCACTTCAACTCCTGTCGGAATTGTTTGACCTGAAGATCCACTTTTTTGAGCGGGTTTTGCTCAAAAAAGTTAGCTGAAGGACAAACCCCACGGAAAGGGAAGTGGGCAGCCGGAGTGGTGGTCAAGCAGTAGCTATTATTCCATAATAGCTACTAGAGGAAGCGTAAATCTGAGCATTTAGTGATACGGACTGAGCGAATTTTGCTCAGTTTTTCTAGTGTGTTGCGATCTTTTATCATGACAACCTGATATAAACGGAGGATTTTATGATGTAGTTGTTCTTAACTAATGATTATTTTCATAAATATGTATGAGAGAGGGGGCTGCATTGTGAAGAAATGGCATCAAGGTATCCTACCGTGGTTAACAAAATATTTTGCACTTCCTTCAGATGTAGTACTTGAACTACCTAGGATTACAGTTATTGGTCAACTACATGTATACATTGAGAACCATAAAGGATTGGCAACATATTCTGATACGGAACTTAAATTAAAGGCAAACAAAGGATATATTCAAATTACGGGATCATCATTCGTACTAAAAATGATGCTACCCGAGGAAATATTGCTAGAAGGAACTATTCGAGATATTAAATTCATTTCAGATCATTAAAGGAGGAGGACATGAAGCATATACAAGAATCCGTAGTAACTGGTTATGTTACCATCTCAGTTATTGGTAAAAGGCCTGAACTTTTCTTTCAACAATGTACAAGTTCTGGAATACGTGTCTGGAATGTAAGAAAGACTGAAAGTGATGTATGTGAGGGCAATATAAAGTTAAGCGATATTAAACAAGTAAAACAATTAAGAAGCAGAACAGTTTATAAAATTAGATTTACGAATAGAAAAGGTTACCCATTCTTCATTCGACGTTTCTTACGTAAAAAAGAATTATTACTAGGATTTATATGTAGTGTGTTACTTATTCTATTTCTCTCCAATATTCTCTGGGAGGTTAAGATAACTGGTGTTCCAAAAGATATTGAGGAAAAGATCAGTAAGCAATTAGAACAATATGGAATACATGCTGGTACGTGGATATTTTCATTGGATTCGCCAAAAGAAATACAACAACAATTATTAGATGACGTACCTGAGTTATTATGGGTAGGTATAAACCAAAAAGGGACAACCTTTTTCTTAGAAGGTGTCGAAAAAGTAGTAGTGAAAGAAGAAGAAAACCCAGGTCCTCGAAATCTAGTTGCTTCGAAAAAAGGAATTATAAAGAAAATGTATGTGTCAAGTGGTGTACCAAAAGTGCAGGTGAATGACTATGTCCATCCGGGGGATATTCTTGTTTCTGGGAAGATGAGTGACAAAAGTACAGAAGAGGATGATGCAAAGAAGGAAGAGAAAAAGGTCGATTATGTCGCAGCTGATGGAGAAATCACAGCAACTACTTGGTATGAAGTAAAAGTGACAGTTCCATTAAACGCAAGTTCAGAGCAGCTTACTGGAAATAAAGAGAAGAAGTTTTATTTAGGTTTTGGCAACTTTCAATTACCAATCTGGGGTTTTAAAACACCTGAATACACGTATGATCAACGTGAAATAACAGAAAATCCGATTCGTTTTTTAAAATGGGAGTTACCTGTTAAAATGATTGAAACTTTAATCAGCGAAAAAACGTATAAAAAAGAGGAAAGGACGAAAAACCAAGCCATTAAAACAGGGATTAAACAAGCTAAAGAAGAGTTAAGATTACAGTTGGGACCAGAGGCACAAATACTGTCAGAAAAAGTTTTGCATGAATCTGTAGAGCGTGGTAAAGTTAAACTAAACTTATATATGAGTGTAGAAGAGAATATTGTCGAAACACAACCTTTACGTCAAGGAGATTAAGTATGCCAGAAAACCTTACAGAAATTGATTTACAACTAACAAGTCCAAATGAAGCTTTAGGATTATTTGGCACTAACGATAAATTTCTTATTCAGTTGGAGGAACTTCTTAATATTTCTATCGTAACAAGGGGAGAGCAGGTTCTTGTTTCTGGAGATCAACAATCTGTTTCCCTTGCTCAAGACATTTTATTAACCATGTTATCGGTTATACGTAAAGGCTTAAAAATAGCCGAAAGAGATGTAGTCTATGCTGTAGATCTAGCACAAAAAGGGAAGTTGAATCAATTCGAAACGCTCTTTGAAGATGAGATTACTAAAAATGCGAAGGGCAAGGCTATTCGCGTGAAAACTTTGGGACAGAGAAGTTACATTTCAGCCATTAAAGCAAATGATCTTGTTTTCGGCATTGGGCCAGCAGGGACAGGAAAAACCTATTTAGCAGTAGTTATGGCAGTTCATGCTTTAAAAAATGGATTGGTGAAAAAGATTATTCTTACTAGACCTGCTGTTGAAGCAGGAGAGAGCTTAGGCTTCTTACCAGGTGATTTAAAAGAGAAGGTAGATCCATATTTAAGACCTTTATATGATGCCTTGCATGATGTATTGGGGGCTGAGCATACAATTAGACTGATTGAGCGCGAGACTATTGAAATAGCTCCATTAGCCTATATGAGGGGAAGAACATTGGATGATGCTTTTGTTATTTTAGACGAGGCTCAAAATACGACGCCTGAACAAATGAAAATGTTTTTAACCCGCTTAGGATTTGGTTCAAAAATGGTAATCACTGGAGATATTACACAAATTGACTTGCCCAAAGGTGTTCAATCTGGATTATTTACAGCTAGTAAGCTGCTAAATGGTGTAAAAGGAATAGGGTTTGTATATTTAGAACAGACAGATGTAGTAAGACACCCATTAGTTCAGCGAATTATCAATGCGTACGAAAAAGATAAGTAAATGATTGGATAGGTAAGACCCCTTTACTGGGTCTTATTTCTGTATTTTCCTAGTTAAAGGGGGGGAAGCACTTGTTTAAGAATCGTTTTAAGTTCGATGATAACTGGTTAATTAAACGATACAATAAATGGTTCATGATTATAATAGCAGCTATTTTATTAGGTTTATTTATTTTTGCGTTAACGATTAAAAACGTACATACAGAAACATATGATATTGAAAGATTTAGTAGAGCTAAAGAAACAATTCGTTCACCCGTAACTATTGAAAATGAACAAGAGACAGAACGTAAAACAAGAGAGACTGTTCAAGCGGTAGAAGATAGATATAATATTAATCAAGAAATTACGAAAGAGCGCATTGCTTATACAAATGAGATATTTGATGCAATTTCTAAGATTGAGGAAGAATCAAAAAAGGAAGATAGTAAAGATGATAGTCATAAGCAGCCACTGTCGAATCAGGAGAAAGTTCAACGCTTGAAACAGATATTATCTCCTGAAATTACAGAGCGAGTAAGTGATAATTCGCTTTCTCAATTAGTAGAAATTCCTAAGGAAGAACGTAATAAGGGAAGAAAGTTATTTGTTGAGTCATTAACAAAGGTAATGAATAACGGAGTTCGGACGGAGAATACGCAAAGCGCGATCACATCCATAAAACAGAATATAAAGTATACGGAGTTAGACGCGGATCTTAAAGACGTTTTAACAAAATTAAGTGAGTTCGCTGTTGTTGAGAACTCATTCTTTGATGTAGATAAAACATCTACTGCTAGAAAGGAAGCGGCAAGTAGCGTAGAGCCAGTAGTTATTAGGGCAGGGGAAATTATTGTTCGAGAGGAACAAATTATAACAAATGAAATATATGAGAAGTTAAAACTTGTTGGTGTGCTTGATAAAGAGAGGAATTTATTCCCTGGCATTGGATTGGCGTTATTAATTTTGTTACTTTGTACGATTGTCGTACATGAAATGAATTGGGTTGCGAAAAACTATCGTTTAGATCGAGGTAAAATCATCTCGATACTATTAATAAGTGTAATCGTCATCGCTTTAATGAAAATTGTTAGCATGTTTACGACGCAAGTGAACCAGCTGTTTTATGTAATGCCAATTGCAACAGGTTCATTACTACTCAAACAATTGATTCATGAACGTACTGCCATTGTTTTTAGTGGATTGTATGCGATATTAGGTAGTGTTATTTTTAATAGCCAAATACCTGGATCCTTAAATGTAGAGGCTGGTATATATTTCTTTCTATCTCAATTAGCAGCAGTTTTTTTTCTTATGAATGTCAAGGATCGTCTAGCTATATTAAAAGCTGGTATTGGGATGGGTATTGTAAATATAATGATTGTAGTACTATTTATATTTCTATCATTTGAAAAATATGTCTTAACAGATATATTTATTCAATCGTCTTTTGCTGCGGCATCTGCCTTTTTATCGGCAGTTCTTACGATGGGCTTATTACCATTTTTTGAGACATCATTGGGAATATTATCAGACATAAAGCTATTACAGCTTTCAAGTCCCAATCATCCGCTTTTGAAGAAGCTTTTAACGGAAGCACCGGGAACATATCATCATTCCATCATGGTTGCTAATCTAAGTGAAACAGCGTGCGAGGCAATTGGCGCTAATGGGTTACTAGCTAGAGTTGGAGCATATTATCATGATCTTGGGAAGACAGTACGCCCGCATTATTTTATTGAAAATCAATTGGCAATAAAAAATCCTCATGATGTTATCGCACCGGAGGAGAGCGCGGAGATCATCATTAGTCATCCATACGATGGTGCACAGATGTTAAAACAACATCGTTTACCAAAGGAGATTATAGATATAGCGAAACAACATCACGGTACATCCCTGTTAACATACTTTTATTATAAAGCAAAAGATGCAGGGAAGCAGGTAACAGAAGAGCAGTTTCGTTATCCAGGTCCAAAACCACAGACAAAAGAAGCTGCAATTATTAGTATTTGTGATTCAGTAGAAGCAGCAGTTCGCTCATTAAAAGAGCCAACAGAAGAAAAAATAGAAGAAATAGTAGCGTCTATAATAAATAATAAAATGACAGATGGTCAGCTTGATGAATGTCCACTTACGTTAAAGGAACTTCATACAATCCAACGTATAACGTGCAATACCTTGAAAGGAATTTTTCACTCTCGTATTCAATATCCGGTAAAGGAGGCAAAATAGATGTATATTGATTTTCATGATCAGACAAATTCTGTTCCAAGTGATTATATTGATATGATACAGCGGTTAATTACCTACGCAGCTAAAAAAGAAGGCGTTAGTCAAGAAGCGGAGCTTTCCATTAATTTTGTAAGTAATAAAGAAATTCAAGAAATAAATCGTAATTACCGGCAAAAAAATGTACCAACAGATGTAATATCTTTTGCCATGCAGGAGGCTGGAGAAGGCGAAATAGATATTATCGATGAGGACCTTCCGTTATTACTTGGTGATATTGTTATTTCGATCGACAAAGCAAGAGAGCAAGCTGATGAGTATAACCATTCCCTTGAAAGAGAATTAGGCTTCTTGTCCGTTCATGGCTTTCTTCACCTGTTAGGCTATGATCATATGACTAAACAGGATGAAAAAAACATGTTTGCCAAACAAGATCTCATACTAGGTGAGTTTGGAATTGAAAGATAATAAGAAATCGATAGGCTTCTCTTATGCCTGGAACGGAATAATGCATGTTATTAAGCATGAACGCAATTTTCGACTGCATCTCGTTTCTGCATCTCTTGTTATAGTAGCAGGCTTTATTTGTCGGCTTTCTTCGTTCGAATGGATGTTCATACTTTTAGCTATAGGCTTGGTGTTAACTGCTGAATTGATAAATAGTGCAATGGAAAGTATGATGGATTATCTGAAACCCGATATCCATCCAATTGCTAAGCAAATAAAGGATATGGCTGCTGGTGCCGTTCTTATTTCTGCTATTACAGCTGCAGGAATAGGATTGATTATTTTTGCACCAAAATTAGTATTATTTTAGAGAGTCGCGTGGCTCTCTTTTTTTTATTTGTTTCCATTCTCATAGCTCATCCAGACTTCCGTTTCTGTTAAGGTAAAAATTTTGTCTGGAGATATGCAGGATTATATAGAACAACCAAAAGTTTTTAAAGCTTTTGTCGATTACATGAAACTAGAGCCAATTTGTAGTATGATATGAATAAAACATATTGAATACGTCGCGGAGGCAACAGCATGGAGAATAAATTTAAATCTGGATTTATAGCAATTATTGGTAGACCAAATGTAGGGAAATCCACATTTATGAATAGGGTAATAGGCCAAAAAATCGCCATTATGAGTGATAAACCACAAACTACTAGAAACAAGATCCAAGGAGTTTTAACACAACAAGACGCACAAATGATATTTATTGATACACCAGGTATTCATAAACCAAAACATCGATTAGGAGATTTTATGGTTCAAACGGCAGAGAATACGTTAAATGAAGTGGATGCTGTCTTATTTATGATTAATGCGAGTGAAGGCTATGGAAAAGGTGATCAATACATCCTAGATCGTTTACAGAAAATAAAAAGGCCAGTATATTTGATCATAAATAAGATTGATCTTGTTCATCCAGATGACCTGTTTCCTTTAATTGATCAATATAAGGAGAAGCTTGATTTTTCTGAAATTATTCCGATCTCAGCATTGCAAGGAAACAATGTTGATCATATGCTAAACGTATTGAAAGAGCATTTACCTGAAGGTCCACAGTATTATCCAGAAGATCAAGTTACAGATCATCCTGAACGGTTTATCATTGGCGAATTAATTAGAGAGAAAGTATTACAATTGACCAGAGAAGAGGTTCCACATTCCATCGCCGTTATGTTAGAAAATATAGAGAAAAGAGATTCTGACTCCATATTTATACAGGCTACAATTGTGACTGAAAGAAAGACACAAAAGGGTATATTAATTGGCAAGCAAGGGAATATGTTAAAAAATATCGGAAAATCGGCTCGACAAGATATAGAAGCGTTATTAGGATCTAAGGTGTATTTAGAGCTGTGGGTAAAGGTTAAAAAAGATTGGCGAAACAAACAAAGTCAGCTTCATGAATACGGTTTTCGAAGTGATGAATATTAAACATGGTAAATTTTTATACTAATTGTTTTGAGTTTAGTGGTCATTCTAATTAATAAGTTACATTTTCAAACATTAAAGAAAGGTGGGGTTTCTTGTGATCGAATTTACGTGGAAAGTATTCAGTCAAACGGGAAACATTGAAACCTATTTATTAATGAAAGAGATGGAAAATGAACAGTATCCAGATGATCGAGCTCAGCATGATGAACAAACGGTTACTCCATTAGATACCAATTTATAAAGTAATTTTATGAAGAAAATCGTAGGGTCAAGCTATTCCCTTTGTTAGGTAAGAAAGGTGAAGCTACGTGTTGGAAAAAATAAAAGGACTTGTTTTAAAAACACAGGATTATGGGGAAACACATAAAATAGTTACGATATATAGTAAAAAGATAGGGAAGTTTTCTGCAATTGCGAGAGGTGCAAAGAAAACCAAAAGTAGAATGGCTGCAGTTACGCAGCCATTCATTTATGCGGAGTTTTTTGTTTATATTCAAACTGGGTTGAGCACGATTCAACAAGGAGAAATCATACACTCTTTTCGATCGATACGTGAGGATATTATAAAAACAGCATATGCTGCGTATATTGTGGAATTAACAGACAAATTATCAGACGACAAGGATCCTGATACATTTATCTTTGAACAGCTTTTTGAGACAATGAAATGGATAGAAAAGAATGATGATGTAAATATACCAACAATGATGTATGAATTAAAGCTTTACGGTAAAGGTGGTTTTGCGCCTACATTAGATCGTTGCAGTAATTGTGGTGGTAACACACCACCTTTTGTATTTTCGATTGCGGAGGGCGGGATATTATGTCACCATTGTAGAAGTATGGACCGCGAGGCAATTCAATTATCGGAATTGTTAGCAAAGCTATTACGTATATTCGCAACGGTTAATTTACAGCGAGTTGGAAATATTTCTGTAAAAAAGGAAAATCAACAATTATTGCGCCAACTATTAGATGCATATTATGATTATTATGGAGGGTATTATATCAAATCAAAGAAATTTTTGAAGCAGATTGATTTATTAAAATAAGTTGACATGAACCAGTAATGTAGCGTATTATTTGTACATAAATTATAATAAGTATTGCTGTGATGAAGAGGAGTACTTTTTGTATTTATGTAAAGCGAATCCAGAATAGTGAAAGCTGGATCATAAAGCAAATTGGAAGGGCGCTTCTGAGCGATTATAATAAAGTGGCTCATTTTCGTGATGAGCAAATAGGGTGGAACCGCGGCCTATCCCCGTCCCTATGTCTAATAAAAAAGACATAGGGACGGGGATTTTGTCTTTTACTTAACTAATATCAAGATGGAGGATATGTGAAGATGAATATTCAGGAAATGATATTAACATTACAAAAGCATTGGTCTGAACAAAACTGTATTATTATGCAAGCTTATGATGTTGAAAAAGGTGCAGGTACCATGTCGCCAATGACACTGCTGCGTAGTCTCGGTCCTGAACCATGGAATGTTGCTTATGTAGAACCGTCAAGAAGACCTGCGGACGGTCGTTATGGGGATAACCCAAATCGACTTTATCAGCATCATCAATTTCAAGTAATCATGAAGCCTTCTCCAAACAATGTTCAAGAGCTATATCTTGAATCTTTAAAGAAACTAGGAATTAATCCTCTAGAACATGATATTCGTTTCGTGGAGGATAATTGGGAGAATCCAACACTTGGAGCAGCTGGATTGGGTTGGGAAGTTTGGTTAGATGGCATGGAAATTACTCAATTCACTTATTTTCAACAGATCGGTGGTTTAGAAGCAAACCCAGTGGCTGTTGAGCTTACCTATGGTATAGAGCGGTTAGCATCCTATATTCAAGATGAAGAAAATGTGTTCGATTTAGAATGGACATCTGGTGTTACTGTAAGGGATATCTTTTATCAACCAGAATATGAGCATTCTAAATATACTTTTGAGGCATCTAATACGGAAATGTTATTTGATCTATTTACTAAGTATGAAAAGGAAGCAAAGGAGACAATGGAAAAAGGCTTAGTTTTTCCAGCATATGATTATGTATTAAAATGCTCGCATACATTTAATTTATTGGATGCAAAAGGTGTTATCTCTGTAACAGAGCGAACTGGCTATATAGGTAGAATCCGTAATCTAGCTAGAAATATTGCAAAAGCATATGTAGAAGAAAGAGAAAGACTTGGTTTTCCTATGCTGAAAAAGGAGGAACAGTAAATGGCAAAAAATGCTTTATTCGAAATAGGTGTGGAGGAACTTCCGGCTCGGTTTGTTGACGATGCAGAGTTACAGCTTAAAGAAAAAACCGAATCCTGGCTACAAGAATTACGCATTACATTTGAAAGTGTTGTTTCCTATTCTACTCCTAGACGTCTTGCTGTACTAATTAAAGGCATAGCGGAAGAGCAAACAACAATAGAAGAGGAAGTAAAAGGACCAGCTGAAAAGATTGCAAAAGCTGCAGACGGTAATTGGTCAAAAGCTGCAATTGGCTTTACAAAAGGTCAGGGGAAAACTGTAGACGACATTTATAGTAAAGAAATTAACGGTACAAACTATATTTTTGTAGAAAAGCATATTGAAGGTAAGCAAACCATTACACTATTACCTGAATTTCACAAAATTGTTGAATCCATTACATTCGGGAAAAACATGCGTTGGGGTACACAATCTATGAGATATGCGCGTCCCATTCGTTGGCTTGTGGCTTTACTTGGCGGCACGGTGATCCCTTTTGAGGTTGCTGGTGTGAAAAGTGGTAAAACAACTTACGGGCATCGGTTTCTTGGTGATAAAATTGATTTGAATAATCCTTTGAACTATGAGGATACGTTATTGGATCAATTTGTAATTGTTAATCCAAAACGGCGTGAAGATTTAATTTTAGAGGGGATTCATACGTTAGAGAAAAGTCATAGTATTCAAATACCGGTGGATAAACAATTACTTGATGAGGTGCGTAATTTAGTTGAATACCCACAAGCTTTTCTGGGCGCTTATGAAAAACAATTTTTGAAACTCCCAGAAGAAGTATTAATTACTTCCATGAAAGAGCATCAGCGTTATTTTCCAGTAAAATCAAATACAGGTGAGCTACTTCCTTACTTTGTCGGGATTAGAAATGGAAATGACGATGCATTAAATACCGTAATAAAAGGAAATGAGAAGGTACTACGTGCTCGTTTGTCCGATGCCGAGTTCTTCTATAATGAGGATTTAAAGCATTCTATAGATTTTTATAATGAAAAATTAAATCGAGTTGTCTTTCAGGAAAAACTAGGAACAATTACAGACAAAGTGAAACGTGTTGTCGTAATAGCAAACCATATTTCAGATCTACTGCACATAGAAGAAAAGGAAAATATTCTGCGAGCTGCATCGATCTGTAAATTTGACCTTTCAACAAATATGGTAAATGAGTTTACAGAATTACAAGGGGTAATTGGTGAAAAGTACGCTCAATATTTTGGTGAAACTAGGACTGTAGCACAAGCGGTGCGTGAACACTACTTACCTAAGCAGGCAAATGGTGAATTACCGAATACTATAGAGGGTTCGATTATTAGCATTGCCGATAAATTAGATACGGTGGCTGGTTGTATTGGTGTTGGACTAATTCCTTCTGGTTCACAGGATCCATATGGCTTACGTCGTCAAGCAACGGGCATTTTACGTATTATAGAAGCTAATAAGTGGAATATTCCTATGGAAACATTAATAAATCTTGCACTGGAAGTGATGGAACAATCACACATACAAATATTGGATAAGGATAAAGCATTTAGTAACCTTCATGATTTCTTGACGAATCGAGCAGCATATTTATTTAAAGAAGAATCTATTGAACAAGATATAATTCAAGCGATACTTCACAAAGAAATAGGTGTGTATACGTATGCATTAGCAAAGGCACATAACTTATCAAATAAAAGGTTAGACGCTTCGTTTAAGACGATTCAAGAAGCACTTGTACGCGTATTAAACTTAGCTCAAAAAGCTAATTCTAATCATATAGATACAAATTTATTTGATACGGAATCGGAAAAGGCATTGTATAAAGAATTTTGCTCGATAGAGCAGTCTTACCAACAATCAGAACGTGATGCAGAACGGGATTTATTGTTATTAGGTCAACTAGCAGAACCAATTCACAATTTCTTTGATCATAATATGGTAATGGATGATAATGAAAGGATTCGTAATAATCGCTTAGCACTATTAGCAAGTATCGCTTCACTTATACAGAAATATGCGGACTTAACTAAAGTAGAATGGAAACAAAGCTTTTAATCCATAAACGCGTGCGAGACAATTCTCTTTTCTCTATTTTTAGTCTATAATATGAAGAAATAGTATAAGTCACATGGTTTTTAGGTGGTGAAGGGATGGAATTATCGAGTAGGCAGGAAGAAATTATTGAAATTGTCAAGGAGAATGGTCCAATAACGGGTGAAAATATAGCTGAACGATTAAATTTAACTAGAGCAACGCTACGCCCAGACTTGGCCATTTTGACCATGGCAGGATTTCTTGATGCGCGTCCTCGTGTTGGGTACTTTTTCACAGGAAAGACCGGAAGTGAACTACTTACGGAACAAATTAAAAAATTTAAAGTATATGAGTATCAACATGTTCCGATTGTTGTGAAAGAAAGTGTATCGGTATACGATGCCATATCTACTATGTTTCTAGAGGATGTTGGAACACTCTTTGTAGTTGATGATAAAGCTTGCTTAACGGGAGTATTATCGCGAAAAGATTTATTACGTGCAAGTATTGGCAAACAGGATTTAAACGCCGTACCGGTTCATATAATTATGACAAGAATGCCAAACATTACGGTGTGCAGAAAAGAAGATTTACTTTTAGATGTAGCCCAAAATTTGATTAATAAGCAAATAGATGGTATTCCGGTTGTAAAAGATACGGCTTCCGGTTTAGAGGTGGTAGGAAGAATAACAAAGACGACTATTACGAAGGCTTTCGTAGAATTAATTACAGATGAACATATTTAGCTACGTTTGTGGGAAGGAGTAGATGAATGAGCATGCAGCCTATTGTCTATATTCTATCTGATTCGGTTGGTGAAACAGCTGAGTTAGTTATTAAAGCAGGTTTAAGTCAGTTTAATAATGGGGATTATAAGATACAACGGATTCCATATGTGGAAGATAAGGATACAATTGATGAAGTACTTCAAATTGCTAAAGAAAATAATGGGCTAATTGGCTTCACCCTTGTCGATCCAATTCTAAGAAACTATGTAAATGAACGATCAAAGCAACTAAATTTAGAAGCAATCGATATTATGGGACCGATGTTAAAAGCAATGGAAAGAGTATTTGAACGAACACCCCGGTTTGAAGCTGGATTAGTCCATAAATTAGATGAAGACTACTTTAAACGTGTAGAAGCCATTGAATTTGCTGTGAAATATGATGATGGTCGTGACACCAGGGGAATATCACGTGCAGATATCATACTAATCGGTGTTTCTCGGACATCGAAAACGCCACTTTCTCAATTTCTAGCCCACAAACGCTTGAAAGTGGCTAATGTTCCCATTGTTCCTGAGGTGGATCCGCCTGAAGAGTTGTTTGATGTCGATCCTGCTAAGTGTATTGGTTTGCGTATTAGTCCTGAGAAACTTAATGAAATCCGGAAAGAAAGATTAAAGGCATTAGGCCTTGGCGATCAAGCTACTTACGCAAATATGGAACGGATTTATAAAGAATTAGACTATTTTGATAAAGTGGTTAATAAGATTGGATGTAATGTAATTGATGTTTCTAACAAGGCCGTAGAAGAAACGGCTAATAGTATCATGCAGATTATTCAAAACTAGTAAGTGGCCAATCTAATCGAATAGAAAAACATTCTATATGAATATGTAGAATGTTTTTTCACGGTTAGGAAGAAAAACTACTGGGAATAATATAAAACTAGAGACGATTTGATAGCATTTTTTGTGAAAGTATATTATAATGTCTCTTTGTGTAATGATATAGCATACAGAAGATATATTTCTATCATTGTTATTTAATAAACCTTACATTTTAAGAAGGAATTTAAGTGACAAATGTAGAAGTATGTATACTGTGAGCTTGTGTTATTGAATGAATGTCTTTGCTTTTTGAATTTTTGTGACCTGCTTTTTATATAAATGAAGTAAATCAGCTTTTAGATATCCTTCACAGATTATTTTTATAAAAAGAAGGAATTTTTTTCGGTATTTCAAAAAAATATTGTCGAAAAATGAAGGATTTTTTTAATGAAAGACGAATATTAACTTAGCATGGTGATTTTATGTCCAATCAAATTCCTGAACATGTAATTGAAGAAATTCGTAAAGCAAATGATATTGTAGACATTATCGGGGAATATATTCAATTAAAAAAACAAGGTAGAAACTATTTTGGTCTTTGTCCGTTTCATGGAGAGAAAACACCTTCCTTTTCTGTTACACAGGAAAAGCAAATTTTCCACTGTTTTGGATGTGGAAAAGGTGGCAATGTGATAACATTTCTAATGGAAATGGAAAACTATTCATTTTATGAAGCATTACAATTTTTGGCGGATAGAAGTGGAATTCAATTACCAGAAACAAACAAATCAGTAAGCACTTTGTCACAAGAGACCCAAGATATACTATCTGCACACGAATGGTTAACTAAGCTTTATCATCATTTGTTGCGATTTACAAAAGATGGTAAGGAAGGCTATAGCTATTTAAAGAATCGGGGTGTCAATGATGAGGCTATTGATGAATTTCAACTTGGATTTGCTCCTAATGTAAAGAATTTTACAGCTGAATTCCTTCATAAAAAAGGATATCATCAGCAGTTACTGGTCAAAGCTGGTTTAATTACCCAACAGGATGACAATCAAGTAAGTGACCGTTTTAGAGGAAGAGTTATTTTTCCAATCCGGAATCATTTAGGGAAGACGGTTGCTTTTGGTGGTCGAGCTCTTGGAGATCAGAAGCCTAAGTATATGAATAGCCCTGAAAGTGAATTATTTCATAAAGGGAAGATTCTTTATAATTTTGACTTAGCCAAAAAGCATATTCGAAAAAAAAATGCAGCCATTTTATTTGAAGGGCAAATGGACATAATTGCTGCATATCAGGCGGGTATCAAAAATGTAATAGCTACACTTGGTACAGCATTGACGGAGTATCAAGCAAAACTTTTGAACCGCTATGTAGATACAGTTGTTATTTGTTATGATGGGGATCGTGCAGGGTTAGATGCTGCTTATAAAGCAGCCGTTTTATTACGCGATGTCGGTTGTGAAGTAAAAATAGCACATCTACAACATAATATGGACCCTGACAATTTTATTGAGAAGTATGGTGGAGAAAAATTTGAAAATGAGGTTATTAAAGCAAGTGATACCTTTATAAGCTTTTATATGCGGTATTTAATGAAAGATTATAATATGAATAATGAAGGAGATCGACTTCATTATATAGAAGAAGTATTAAAACAACTTGCTATGATTGATAGCTCAATTGAACGGGAATATTATCTAAAAGAGTTAAGTAATGAATATAATATATCGATGGATACCCTGTCAAATGAAATTTCAGGCTACCGAGAAAAGTTTGGGTCAAATAAGGATAATCGTCAGAAGAACAGATATACTACTAGTAGTAGAGAATGGAATGTTCGGAAATCCAAATTATTACCAGCTTTCCATAATGCAGAAAGACAGCTTCTATCATATATGCTCCAAGATGTCGTCATAACTGATAAGGTTCAAACAGAAATAGGAGCAGGCTTTAATATAGATTCCCATAAGATTATCGCTACTTATTTATATGCTTTTTACGAAGAAGGAAATGACCCAGATGTTAGCTTGTTTTTAGAGAAAATCACTGAACCAAAGCTTCAGCAAGAGATTACTGAAATAGCTATGATCCCGTTACAGGATGATATTAGTGATAAGGAAATAAATGATTACATTCGAATAATACAAACAAAAAAAAGTGATATGGATGCGATAAAAACGCTTAAAGATCAACAAAAGCGAGCAGAACAACAACAGGATCCAATAAAAGCTGCACAAATAGCAATGCAGATTATTGAAATAAATAAGCAGTCAAAAAATATGAATTGAATTTACGTAGTCTGGAAGGAGGGGGACTCATGGCCGATAACAAGCCTTCACAAACAAAAGAAAATGAACCTGAACTAACATTAGAACAAGCTAAAGATCAGCTGTTAGAAATGGGTAAAAAGCGCGGTGTACTTGCTTACGAAGAGATAGCTGATCGTCTATCTAATTTTGTTATAGAATCAGACCAAATGGATGAATTTTATGAGTACCTAGGAGAACAAGGTGTCGAGGTAATTGGAGAATCGGAAGAAGATCCTAATATGCAACAAATTGCAAAAGAAGAAGAATTTAATTTAAATGATCTAAGTGTCCCGCTTGGTATCAAAATAAATGACCCTGTTCGTATGTACCTTAAAGAAATAGGTCGAGTTGATTTATTATCTGCAGCAGAAGAAATCGATCTTGCTACTCGTATTGAGAAAGGTGATGAGGAGGCTAAGCGAAGACTTGCTGAAGCAAACCTTCGACTAGTCGTAAGTATTGCGAAACGGTATGTAGGAAGAGGAATGCTATTTCTCGATCTAATCCAAGAAGGTAACATGGGATTAATTAAAGCAGTCGAAAAATTTGATTACCGAAAAGGTTTTAAATTTAGTACGTATGCTACTTGGTGGATTCGTCAAGCAATAACTCGTGCAATTGCGGATCAAGCAAGAACAATTCGAATACCAGTTCATATGGTAGAGACAATTAATAAATTGATTCGCGTACAAAGACAATTGCTTCAAGATTTAGGTAGAGAGCCCACACCAGAAGAAATTGGAGAAGAAATGGAGCTTTCTCCTGACAAGGTACGTGATATATTAAAAATCGCGCAAGAGCCTGTTTCGTTGGAAACACCTATAGGTGAAGAAGATGATTCCCATTTAGGGGATTTCATTGAAGACCAAGAGGCTGTCTCTCCTTCAGATCATGCTGCATATGAACTTTTAAAGGAACAATTAGAGGATGTTTTAGATACACTGACAGATCGTGAAGAAAATGTGCTACGTTTGCGCTTCGGTCTAGATGATGGGCGAACAAGAACCTTAGAAGAAGTTGGAAAAGTGTTTGGTGTGACACGGGAAAGAATTCGTCAAATAGAAGCTAAGGCACTTCGTAAGTTAAGACATCCGAGTAGAAGCAAACGATTAAAGGACTTTCTTGATTAATAAATGTTTTGTCATTGGACAACAATGTTGTCCAATGACTTTTCCTATTCAAGTACTACAAGACTAATATAGTGATGTCGATATCGGAGTGACCGATTTTGGAAGAACGAAAACAAATTATTATGGATGAAATTCATTATTGGAAGCAGCATAAAATGCTGCCAGTCGTTTATTGCGACTTTCTGTTAGCACTATATTCAAATGGTGACGAGCAAATAGAGCCTTCAGTTATAGGCCAAAATCGATTTATCGATACCATTCAAACATTACTTCTGTCGATGATGATACCGTTTTCATTGCTTGTTATTTATTTTACGCAATTTCAAATTATTTTGCAACTGAGTATGTTAATTCTTTTTTTGGGTTATTCTATTTGGATGTACGTTTACTTGAAACCTAAATGGACGTTAAAGTATCATTTAGCCTTAATGAATAGTCTCTTGATAGCATTATTTATATCTGTTTTAGTTAGTAAAGCTTACCTGCATGATTTCGGATTGATAATTATCGTTTTTATAAATTTCCTGTTTTGGGTTGTAATAGGTTTCTATAAAAAGATAAATTATTTACTTATTACTGGTATTTTAGCTCTAGTATTTACATGTATTTATATAGTTTTATAAAATTTTCACACCTAAACTCTTTAAAGAAATCGCTTTTTCAAGTAAAATAAATATAGTCTTTTACAGCGAATAAGAATTATGGGGATTACATAAGGAGGAAACGCAATGAAAAGAAACCCGGTTATCCCATATGCACTAATTGCTCTTGTCGGGATACTTGCCGTAATAGTTATTGCATTTATTGGATTAGATCAACGTAAAGACATTCAACAAGCCGAAGAAGGCGGCGGAGAACAAGCTGAAGAGGCACAAGAGGGCGAAACTACTGATGATCCTGAAGCTATTTTTGAAACAAACTGTGCTAGCTGTCACGGTGCCGATTTATCAGGTGGAATGGGGCCTGATCTGACTAAAGTTGGAAGTGAATTGTCACAAGAGGAAATACAAAATGTGATAAAAAATGGTCAGGGACAAATGCCTCCTGGAATGGCTACAGATGCTGAAGCAGAGGTTTTAGCAAAGTGGCTGGCTGAGAAAAAGTAATAGAAAAACAATGATATACGTAAAAAGCGAAGCTTTCTGCTGTTAAACAGAAAGCTTTTCTTTTTAACCGATAAAACGAATGAAAGTGGCGATACGATGACGCAGTTTAATATATCGAAACGATTAAAACGAGTAGCCTCGTTTCTTCCAAAGCGTGCATACTTTGCAGATATCGGTTCAGATCACGCTTATTTACCGTGCTTTGTATGTCAAAAAGATAAAACAGCCAAAGCAATAGCTGGCGAGGTAAACGAAGGCCCCTTTCAAAGTGCGAAAGATACGGTTAGACACTTTGAACTTGGTGATAGGGTGGATGTACGTCTAGGCAATGGCTTGGAAGTATTAGAAGCAAAAGAAGCAAAGCAGATTGTAATAGCTGGGATGGGTGGAACATTAATAACAACTATTTTAAATGAAGGAAAAGCAAAACTTGAATATACTGAGCAAATCATTGCACAACCAAATGTGGATGCACGCTCAGTTAGAGAATGGCTAATAAACAATGGTTATGGTATAGCCGATGAGGATTTAATCGAGGAAAATGATCATTTCTATGAAATTATATCTGCTACCCGATCATCGAATGATACTTCGATACATGATAAACTGGATACAAAGCAGCTTTTATTTGGACCAATTCTTTTGCAGAAGAAACCGGAAGCATTTTATCGAAAATGGAGGTTTGAGGCAAATAAGCTAGAACGGATTATTAAACAAATGAAGTTAGCTAAAGATAGTAATAATCGTAAAAAAATTAGTTTGTTTGAAAAAGAAAAAGACTGGATGGAGGAGGTCACTAATGAAACAACAGATCATGATGAATGATGTTTTTAAAATAATAGAAGATCTAGCACCTAAGTCTTTAGCTTATGAGTGGGATAATGTTGGCCTACAGATAGGATCTGCGAATAAACCAGTAAAAAAAATAATGATAACATTAGACGTGCTAGAGCGCGTTGTAGATGAAGCGATAGAAAAGGATGTCAATTTAATTATTGCGCATCATCCTTTATTATTTAAGCCGTTAAAACAAGTTAACTACGATTCCCCTTCTGGACGTATCTTACAAAAACTAATTAAATATGATATTACCGTTTACGCTGCACATACAAATTTAGACGTTGCCAGCGGTGGAGTTAATGATACGTTATGCAGTGTGCTTGATTTACAATCGCGTAGGGTACTACTTGATGAAAAAGCCAAAAAATTACTTAAACTCGCTATTTATGTACCCAATACACATGAAGAACAAGTTAGAGAAGCTATTTCAGAAGCTGGTGCTGGACATATCGGCGAGTATAGCCACTGTACATTTAAAACACAAGGACAAGGAACGTTCAAGCCTTTAGACGGAACAAATCCATTCATTGGTACAAAAGGGAAACTAGAATATGTTGACGAAGTAAAACTAGAAACGATTGTTCCAGAAGGGATATTGTCAGCTGTTTTAAAAGAAATGGAAAAGGCACATCCTTATGAAGAAGTAGCCTATGATATTTTTCCATTAGAAAATGAGGGTGACAGGATTGGTATTGGTCGTATTGGGGAATTAGATCGTACGATGACGTTAGAGGAATTTTGTAAGATGATAAAAGTAAAATTAGAGGTATCTCAGCTCCGAGTAACTGGAGATTTATCAAAACCAGTAAAGACAGTGGCAGTGCTTGGAGGTAGTGGTGAAAAATACATTCATCAAGCCAAGAAAAAAGGAGCTGATGTTTATATCACTGGTGATATGACTTTTCATACTGCGCAGGATGCATGGCAAATGGGCTTAGCAGTGATTGATCCAGGACATTATATGGAAAAAGTCATGAAGCAATCTGTAAAAGCGTACCTAGAGGAAAAACTGCATGACGTTAATATTATTCTATCCAACACGAATACAGACCCATTTCAGTTTATCTAAATTTGGAATGGTTAAAGGAGTACGTTAGAAATGAGCAAACAATTTCAAGAATTTAAATTTAGTCCAATTATGGAACAGGTTATTAATAAATTAAAGTTTAAAGTCCCTACGGAAATTCAACAACAGGTTATTCCTAAAGTGCTTCAAGGAAATAGTGTGGTTGGACAATCGCGTACTGGCTCAGGAAAGTCGCACGCTTTTTTACTTCCATTACTAAATGGGTTGCAGGAAGAGAAAAAGGAGGTGCAGATGGTAATTACTGCGCCTACTAGAGAATTGGCTACACAGCTTTATGAAGAAGTAAGGAAGATAATTCATTATGCAGAGAAGGAAAATGTATGGACAGCTAAGCTGCTTGTAGGTGGTACGGATAAGCAAAAAATGATGGAAAAATTGAAAGAACCACCTCATATTGTAGTCGGGACACCTGGCCGAATTCTTGATCTGGTAAAAGAAGAGGCTCTTTCCATCTATTCAGCAACATCCTTTGTTATTGATGAAGCAGATCTGATGCTTGATTTAGGATTTATTCATGAAGTAGACCAGCTATTAATCCGATGCCATCCAAGGATCCAGTTACTGGTCTTTTCTGCGACTATTCCTCAACGATTACAGCATTTTTTCAAAAAGTATTTGGATAATCCAGTGTATGTGAAAATTGAGGATGATTTTTCCCCAGAAACCATGGAGCATCGATTAATTTATTTGAAGCATCGGGACGAAGCATCGATTATCCATGAAATTTCTAAAACCATCCATCCGTATTTGGCAATTATATTTACGAATGGAAAAGAAAAAGCAAATGACTTAGCTGCGGCACTACAAGAAAAAGGCTTGGCTGTCGGGCTTATTCATGGTGGTCTACCTCCAAGGGAGAGAAAGCGTGTATTAAAGGAAATTCAAAATCTAAGATATCAGTATATTGTCGCTACGGATCTGGCTTCAAGAGGGATTGACATAAAAGGAGTTAGTCATGTTATCAATGCACAGCTACCTAAAGAAGAAGAATTTTATGTTCATCGGGTTGGAAGAACAGCAAGAGCAGGATTGGAAGGAACTGCAATCAGTATTTATACAGAAGAAGATCTCAAACTTATCGATAAATTAGAACAGAAGGGCCTACCCTTTACGTACATGGATGTTCGAGATGGTGAATGGCATGAAGCGAAGTCTTGGAATCAACGTTCGTTACGAACCAAAAGTTCAACGGAAGTAGATAAGCAAGCATGGAGAAGAGTTAAAAAGTCGAAGAAAGTCAAACCGGGCTATAAGAAAAAAATGAAAAAGCAACAAGAAACCATTAAAAAACAATTGACTAAGAAGAAATATAAAAAGTAGGATTTTGTAAAGAGGTGTAAGGGATGTTGAAAATAGGATCACACGTATCGATGAGTGGTAAGAAAATGTTATTAGGCTCTTCTGAAGAAGCTGCCTCCTATGGTGCTAATACGTTTATGATTTATACCGGTGCTCCTCAAAATACGCGAAGGAAACCAATTGAGGAATTAAATATTGCTGCGGGTAAAGACCATATGGATCATCATGGTATGAAAGATATTGTAGTACATGCTCCATACATCATCAATATTGGAAATTCTGTCAAGAATGAAACGTTTGATTTAGGCGTGAATTTCCTTAGGAATGAAATGGAGCGAACAGAAGCGTTAGGAGCCAAACAGATAGTATTACATCCAGGTGCACATGTTGGTGCAGGTGCAGAGGTGGGAATTAAACAAATCATTAAAGGGTTGAACGAAGTACTTAACAACAATCAAGAGGTACAAATAGCTTTGGAAACTATGGCAGGAAAAGGTTCGGAAGTTGGGAGAACATTTGATGAATTAGCCAAAATAATTGATGGTGTTACCCATAATGAGAAGCTTTCAATATGCATGGATACATGTCATATTCATGATGGTGGTTACGATGTTGTTCATGATTTTGATGGTGTTCTAAACGAGTTTGATAAGATTATTGGAATTGACCGAATAAAGGTAGTACATGTAAATGACAGTAAAAATCCAGTAGGAGCTCATAAAGACCGTCATGAAAACATTGGCTTCGGACATATCGGTTTCGATGCATTGTTGCATGTCATTAAACACCCCCAATTAGAACAATTACCAAAAATTTTAGAGACTCCATATGTGGGTGAAGATAAAAAGAATAAGAAAGCACCATACAAATTTGAAATTGACATGATAAGAGCGGGTAAATTTGATGAAGGATTAAAAGACAAGCTCCTCCAATCTTGAAGTTGTTGTTATAAATGAAGCCATTAGCGTGTTTGCAGAAAAAGTAAAAGAGTAAGGAATAGTACGAAAGTATTATTCCTTACTCAAATAAATGACCGAGCCCGTAAGATTTAATTAATTCATTAAATAACTTTTGGGCTTTTTTTGCAGTTGCTTGATCCGTAATAAGAGCTAGATCTCGAAGCATCTTTTCTCTTCCATGTGAAGAAAATGGATCTACATTATTTTTCTTCAAATACGTAATAATTTGCTGAGCTTCATTATTTGATAATGAAAAACCATATTGATTACTATAATGAAGTAATTCCGGAGCTGTTAATTGTGCTAACTTCCTACGAATCATTTCTTTTATAAAATTGGACATTTTAAAAATACTCCCCTTTTTATATACTCTTTTACTGTATGCGCAAAAATAAAAAAATCAACTTGTCTCCCATAAATTCTCCCTTCCATTAAATAACACCATTAATTTATGTGAAATTCCATATCCTAAAGATGCACCTCATTATTTAGAAAAAGGAGGTCTCGGACTATGGATCAGTATCCAAATAATGGAATGAAGGATGTAGAAAGAGCTCCGAATTATGGTGAGCAGAGAAAAAATGAAGATTTCGTTGGAATTGAACCTGACAGTTCTAGAGACGAAGAATTTGCTGCAGAAATGACTGCAGATGATTACGATCCAGATGTTACAGATAATGATACGGATATAAATTCAACATTCGGTTGGGTTGGGATCGCATTATCCGTTATTTCGTTCTTTATTTGGCCGGTAATTTTTGGCGCTGCCGGTATCATTCTCGGGTTCATGTCGAGAAGTCGTGGAGCGGATACATTAGGGAATATTGCCATTGCAGGTGGGGCAATCTCTATCTTAATTACCCTTTTTGTATTACCGTTTGTGTAGACAAAGGGCTATCTCAGCCCTTTCAGGCTGTCGAGAAAGTATCTCGGCAGCCCATCTTTATTTAGAATATAGCTCTTCTTATCCGCTGTATGTATTTTATAGTAGGAGATTGGAGTAAATTGTTCGAAACGCAAGCAAGGGTGAGTTATTGTCGCTTATTCAGAAAAACGTACTAGTTGCATTCGTAATATTGACAGGAAAGACTTGCAAAAAAGCACAGGAGATTCTCTAGAAGAGAAAAGCGTTATTTCGGCTCCTTGACTTTTATTATGTTTTAATCGTAAATGGGAAAGTAATAAAAATTCCCAATTTCAAGTTGATATGGATCTGTCTTTGGATTAATAACTTGAAAATCAATTAAAACTTTTTCAATATTCAACCTATTTAACTGATGTTTATTTATTTCTTCAACTATACTTAGAACAGTATCCCCTGTTTGGACTTTTATCGGTGTGACATGGTAATCTGTATGTAACACTTCAGATTCTTTTTCTTGGAACGGTGTTGTCTGTACATTTGAAATATCCTTATAAACGCTTGAAAGAAACAAGAAAATAATAAACCAAATGGCTGCTTTTTTTAGGAAATTCATCAGATCTACTCCTTATTATGAAACAAATCATTGCTGTTTTACGTATATACGTACTATAGGAGAGAGGGGGAGTTTTTTTGAGTGTTTTTGATTTGGAATGGATTGGAATCATTATTACTGGTTTTGCTACCTTGTTTTTAATTGGCGAAGTGCTTGTTAATATGCGTGGAATTTTTGCGTTATTAGGTATAGGTTTTATTACGGTATATTTTGGTGCCTATGTTGAAACAGGCTCGTTCATTATTATGCTTATTATTTATTTTGTAGGATTATTACTTATCATTATTGATGGAAAATTATTAAATGATGGAACACTTGCTACGATTGGATTAGCTTGTATGTTAACAGCAGTAGCGTTGCCTGCGCCTAATTTAGCTTCTGGTTTATATGCTGTGCTTGGTGTACTGCTAGGTGGCGGAGCTTCATTCTTTTTCTTAAAGGTATTTAAAAGAAGAGATATGTGGAATAAATTAACCTTAACAGATCAACTTACGAAGGAAGCAGGCTATAATTCCATGAATCAAAGCTATGAACAACTTTTAAATAAAGTGGGAGTAACACTAAACGATTTACGACCGGTAGGAACGATTCGCATTGAACAAAAGGACTATAGTGCTGTGTCAAATGGTCAGTGGATTAGTAAAGATACAAAAGTAAAAGTAGTTCAAGTCGACGGAACGAAAATTTTAGTTGAAATAATAAATGGTTAGTTGCTGAACGTGAAGATAATCGACAAGATTTTAGATAATCTTAGAAAGATTATCTTTTTTATTTGTGCGCCAGGCATGGCGACTATCTAGGTGGTGAAAGTCCGCTGTGAGGGTACACATCAACCAACCACTAGAGAACCGCAAAGGTGTTTATCGTGAGGTGAAGGCTGAAGGAAGCGTGTATCAAAATCTTGGCTCGACGAACAGAAATCTGATACCAAGGCTCTGTAGACGGACAAGGCTCCCAAACAAGCCAAAGTCCAAAAGATGTGCGTGATGAGCCGCGTCGAGCTCCAGCGCCCAGAAACGAGGCGAATTCACGAATCGCCCTAAGCTAAGTCATCATCGACTCGCAAGCTCACCGTGATTTCTTTATCTCCATTAACTCGCTCCAGTCGCTACGTTTCTAATCGGGCGCTAGCGCTTGTGTTCTTTTTGTTTATTTGTTCATCGCATGGAAAGCATGAAGTAGTAAATACTAAAAAGATCTATTAAATGTAGCTGAATGTAAATTTAATGTTAAATATACCTTTTAAACCTTTACAAAAAGTTTATATATAATTAATATTGGTATGGTGTGACAAGATTCAACATGAATGGAAGGGTAGGTATAAATTTTGGAAATTGATGTTCAAAAACTGATATTTGAATTTATCGGCGGACTGGGTATTTTCCTTCTTGGTATAAAGTTTATGGGAGAAGGGTTACAAAAGTCAGCAGGGGATCGTCTTAGAGATATACTGGATCGCTTTACAAGTAACCCATTTATGGGGGTATTAGCTGGTATTATCGTTACGGTTTTAATTCAAAGTAGCTCTGGTACTACTGTCTTAACAGTCGGTCTAGTAAACGCAGGCTTTATGACGTTAAGACAAGCAATTGGTGTAATTATGGGTGCTAATATAGGTACAACAGTTACTGCATTTATAATAGGTATTGATATTGGTGCTTATGCGCTACCGATCATTGCTGTAGGGTGTTTTCTATTATTTTTCTTTAAAAGTCAGAAAGTTAATGCAGTTGGACAAGCAATCTTTGGATTTGGTGCATTATTCTTTGGATTAGAATTAATGAGTAGTGGTATGAAGCCATTGCGTACACTAGAAGCATTTCATGAATTAACCGTTAATATGAGTGAAAACCCAGTTCTTGGTGTAGTTATCGGTACTGTCTTTACCGTTGTTGTACAGAGTTCAAGTGCCACAATAGGTATTTTACAAGGTCTATTTGCTGAAGGAGCAATAGAACTAAAGGCAGCCATACCCGTTCTTTTTGGAGATAACTTAGGAACGACAATAACTGCAGTGCTAGCATCTCTAGGTGCAACTGTTGCTGCAAAACGAGCAGCGTATACTCATGTAATCTTTAATTTAGTTGGAGCTACCATCTTTTTACTCCTACTTGGAGTTTTTACGCAAATTGTTACGTTTTTACAAGGACAGTTTAACTTGAACCCGGAGATGACAATTGCGTTTGCTCATGGGACCTTTAATATTACAAATACGATCATTCAATTTCCATTTATAGGCGCTTTAGCTTGGTTAGTTACTAGGATTATTCCAGGTGAAGATACAATTGTAGAGTATAAACCACAACACTTAGATCCGATATTTATTCAGCAATCATCGACCTTGGCATTAGATCAGGCGAAAGCAGAAGTGATTCGCATGGGTGAATATGCTTATAAAGGCTTAGAAGAAACAAATAAATATTTAAATACACAACTTTCTAAGCATTCCGAAATGGCTATGCAAATAGAAGGGGCTTTAAATAATCTGGACCGAAAAATAACAGATTATCTTGTAGAACTATCGGCAGAATCACTTACGGAAATAGAAAGTGCGAAACATTCCGCACTCCTTGACTCCGTTCGAGATATCGAAAGAATAGGCGATCATTTTGAAAATATTGTCGAATTAATTGATTATAAAATGTCTAATAAAGTTCAATTAACCAATCATGCTCAGGAAGATCTAAATGAAATGTTTGAATTAACAACGTCAACAGTAAAACAAGCCGTTGAATCTCTCCAAAGTATGGACAGAGAAGAGGCACTAGCTGTGATTCAAAAAGAAGATAAAATTGATAAAATGGAAAGGAATTTCCGAAAGAAACATATCATTCGTATGAATGAAGGTAAATGTACTGGATCAGCTGGAATTGTTTTTGTTGATATCATTAGCAATTTAGAGCGAATTGGAGACCATGCGGTTAACATTGCTGAAGAAGTATTAGGTGAATAATAATAACGTATGTTTAGTTTAACAACTGTCGGAAATGCTTTCTGACAGTTGTTTTTTATACTAAGTAGAAGTTAGCTATCTCAAATTCAAATGAACTGCAAGAGCTACGTCATTGTCGTTTGCGGAAAAGAAAATCTGTGTGAACAAGCATTATTCAACCGGAACTTGAAGAAAGCCGTTCACTTATCCATGGTGAGTTAAGTGAAGGGGAGTTATTTCGTGAAGTTCTGTTAGGAAAATTCTGTAGAAAAACGGGTGACTTCCGGCCCCTGTAGTATGGTTTTCAAGAGGTGACTCAGCGTTACGTCTGCTCACACAAACACAGGAGTTACTTTACAAGTTATAAGGTAGTATTTACTAATTAATAAAGGAATTAAAATTAAAATTTTCTAACTTTAAATTTTGTATTGAAAAACCTTTGATAAGATGCTATAGTAAATATTGTCGTTTTAACAGCGATACATACATAAGAAATTGCGATTATGATTTTTTGAAAAAAATATTGACAGATGTTGTTGAACATGGTAAATTATATCTTGTCGCTATAATTCGTTGAAGGTAGTCACGATAACATTCCACAGTAGCTCAGTGGTAGAGCTATCGGCTGTTAACCGATCGGTCGTAGGTTCGAATCCTACCTGTGGAGCCAATTTGGCGGTGTAGCTCAGCTGGCGAGAGCGTACGGTTCATACCCGTGAGGTCGGGGGTTCGATCCCCTCCGCCGCCACCATAATATAACAATTAATCTGAAATCTGAAGCATGGCGGTCGTGGCGAAGTGGTTAACGCACCGGATTGTGGCTCCGGCATTCGTGGGTTCGATCCCCACCGGTCGCCCCATAAACAATTTTAAAATGAGAAGGACCCTTAGCTCAGTTGGTCAGAGCTATCGGCTCATAACCGATCGGTCGCAGGTTCGAGTCCTGCAGGGTCCACCATAAAATTATTTGGAGGTATACCCAAGTCTGGCTGAAGGGAGCGGTCTTGAAAACCGCCAGGGGTGTAACAGCCCGCGGGGGTTCGAATCCCTCTACCTCCTCCATACATATTTAGAGTAGATTTAGGCTCGGTAGCTCAGTCGGTAGAGCAAGGGACTGAAAATCCCTGTGTCGGCGGTTCGATTCCGTCCCGAGCCACCATTCAAACAAGCGGTGGCTTGTTTTTTTATTTTCTCAAGAAAATAACGCTTTTTATAATTTGGTAAAAAAATGCATGCATATAATTTGCATCAGTATAGTAGCTTTGATAATCTTGCTTTAAAAGGGTGAATATTCGATCCTTTTTAATAAAATAATTTTATTAGGAGGAAGTTATAATGGCAAAATTTGAATTACCTGAACTACCTTATGCTTACGATGCACTAGAACCTACTATTGATAAAGAAACCATGAACATTCACCATACAAAGCATCATAATACGTATGTAACGAAACTAAACGGTGCTTTAGAAGGACATGCTGATCTTCAGAATAAATCTGTTGAAGAGCTAATAAGTAATCTAGATGCTATTCCGGAAAGCGCGCGGACTGCCGTACGTAATAATGGTGGCGGCCATGCAAACCATAGTCTGTTCTGGAAAGTATTATCACCTAATGGTGGTGGCGAACCAACTGGTGAGCTTGCTGATAAAATTAATGAAAAGTTTGGCAGCTTTGATAAATTCAAAGAAGAATTTGCTAATGCTGCAGCAGGACGCTTCGGATCAGGTTGGGCATGGTTAGTTTTAAATAATGAAGAATTAGAAATAATGAGTACACCTAATCAAGACTCGCCGATAATGGAAGGGAAAAAACCTTTATTAGGTCTTGATGTTTGGGAGCACGCTTACTATCTTAAATATCAAAATAAACGCCCAGATTACATTTCAGCTTTCTGGAATGTTATTAATTGGGATCAAGTAACGAAAAACTATAATGAAGCGAAATAACAAAAATAATTCAATAGAAAAGGCATGTGGGGGATTCGATTCCTTCATATGCCTTTTTTTATCTATAATTGTCAAGAAATGATGAATGTAAGCTTATGAATAGATTGTTATATCCTTATCTTTAATTAAGGCTTCTTTGCATATCTGTTACTCATTTGTTCAAACTATTAATGACTTGAAAAGGAGTATGGAATATGCGAAAAAGCCTATCACTTTATCAGGGGAAATTAGACATTGATAAGGATTTATTGTTTTTACTTGTTATTGGTGGACTATATTCTTTAGGGATATTTTTATCCAATACATTTGTAAATATATACTTGTGGAAGCAATCAGGGGATTATATAACCATTGCTGTATATAATTTAGCCATTTATATTTTTCAACCATTGACGTTTATTGTGGCTGGAAAATTAGCTAAGAAAGTGGATCGAGTTATTGTATTACGTTTAGGGGTAATTTTTTTATCTCTCTTTTTTTTGAGTGTATTAATTATTGCTGAAAAAGCATCGTACTATAATTTTATGCTAGGTAGTCTTCTTGGTATTGGTTATGGTTTCTATTGGCTAGCATTTAATGTACTTACATTTGAGATTACTGAGCCAGAGACTAGGGACTTTTTTAATGGATTTTTAGGAGTGCTTCAATCCTTTGGTGGAATGATTGGACCGTTATTAGCTGGGACTATTATTGCTAATTTGGAAGCAAATATCGGATATACAACAATTTTTACGATTTCTTTTATTTTGTTCATTTGCGCAGTTATCTGTAGTTTCTTTTTGGCAAGGAGAAAGGCAGAAGGAAGCTTTTATTTTCGACGGGTATTAGCTGAACGATCACATAACAAAAATTGGAATCGTATATTGAATGCACATATTTTTCAAGGATTAAGAGAAGGGATATTTGCCTTTGTTATCTCCATATGGGTGTTTTTGATTACACAAAGTGAATTTTCATTAGGGATGTTCAATCTAGTGTTCTCTGGCTTATCCTTTGTTTTTTATTTTATTGGGACGAAAGTTATCAAGCCTTCCATGAGAAAAAAAGCTATCCTTATCGGGAGTCTTATCCTGTATTTCTCTATTACAATTATTATTTTTGAGATTAGCTATGCACAGCTAATTATATATGCAATTTGCATTGGGATCGCTTACCCAATCATTACCATACCATATGTCTCTTTAACCTATGATGTAATAGGAAAAGCATGGAAGGCAAAAGAGTTACGTGTGGAGTATATCGTTGTCAGAGAAATGTTTGTCAATATCGGAAGAATTACTTCCATTTCTGTTTTTTTAATTGCTGTTTCTATTTTTCCAGCTGAAAAGGCAATCCCATATATATTAGCCGTTTTTGGTGCTGGGCATATTTTTATCTATTTATCCGTCAAGAACATCTACTTAGGAAGTAAGCCAAAAAAAGAAGTATTAATTAAAGAGCAATTAACAGACGAAAAAAATAGATAAATGGATGAAAATAAAGAGGGATAAATGATATAATGAATAAGGTTTAAAATAAATCTAATTTCGTATGGGGGAGAGATAATGGGGAATAAGAAAAAAAAGAAAAAAACGCAACTTCCCTTCCGAATTAACATATTGTTTTTTGTTGTGTTTCTAATGTTTACAGTGCTTATTTTACAATTAGGAGTTGTACAGATTTTAAACGGTGAAGCTTTTCAGGAAGAAATTGATCGAACGGTAAAGGATACAACAAAGATACCCGTTCCCAGAGGTAAAATATATGATAGTAACCATAATGTTATTGTAGACAATAAACCATTGTATTCGATCACGTATACACCTGCAAAAGGAACGCAGGCAGAAGATCGATTAGAAGTTGCTGAAAAATTGTCGAAGTATATTTCCATGGATGATGAAAAAAAATACCTTGATAAATTAACAGAGCGCAATAAAAAAGAGTATTGGTACTTAAAAAATAAGGAAGAAGCTGACAATCGCTTATCTGAAAAAGAAGCAGCAGATTTAGATAATGCTGAACAGTATAATACGATTCTAGATCGAATTACAAAAGATGAAATCTCCGGTTTTTCGAAACAGGAGCTTGAAGTAATTGCAATTAAAAAAGAATTAGATAAAGCATATTCGCTTACGCCGCAAATAGTTAAAAATGACGATGTCACCGCAGAGGAATATGCTAAAGTTTCTGAGCACTTGGATGTTCTACCTGGAGTTAATGCAACGACTGACTGGAATAGGGACTATCCTTTCGGTGAGACGATCAACAGCTTACTAGGTACTATTACAACACAAGAGCAAGGGATCTTGGCAGAAAAAGAGCAATATTACCTAACAAGAGGTTACAGTCGTAATGATCGGGTTGGAAAGAGTGGACTGGAGGAATATTATGAGGACGTATTACGAGGAACAAAGGAGCAAATTCAGTACACGACTACTAAAACAGGTAAAGTTGTTGGAACGGAAACGGTCGTTGAGGGTAGCCGAGGTAAGGATTTAGTTCTATCTATCGATATGGAATTCCAGGAAGAAGTGGATAAAATAGTACGAGAGGAATTAAAAGCAGCCGTTCAGAGCCATCCCTATGACAATAAATATTTAAAGGATGCACTTGCCGTTGTTATGAATCCACAAACAGGTGAATTATTAGCGGTTAGTGGACAAACCAGAGATGGAAATGAATACAGTAACGCTGCATACAAGACGTTGTATGATGCGCATCGCCCTGGTTCCATTGTAAAGGGTGCAACTGTACTTGCAGGCTTAGAATCAGGCGTGATCTCACCTGGACAAAGATTTAATGACAGTCCGATAAAAATTTCAGGTACCCCGAAAAAAGGTTCCCACAGCAACTATATTGGGGTAGTCGATGATCAGGATGCGTTGAAACGCTCGTCCAACGTCTACATGTTTTATATCGCATTAAAAATGGGGGGAGAGAATCGCTATCCCTTCCCAAATGGAAGTAAAGCGTCGTTTAATACGGAAGCTTGGCAGAAAATGCGTAACTATTTCCAGCAATTTGGTTTAGGCGTGAAGACTGGTATTGATTTTCCTTATGAAAGTGTTGGCTTTGAAGGGGATTCGATGAATCGAGCAGGACTTTTAATGGACTTTGCTATTGGACAGTATGATACGTATACCACGATGCAATTAGCTCAATATGTGTCGACGATTGCCAATGATGGCTATCGAGTTCGTCCGCATTTTCTAAAGGAAATTCGTGAACCAAGTAAATCAGGTAAGGATCTTGGATCCATCTATCGTAGTGAGAACACGGATATCTTGAACCGTGTTCAAATGGATCAATCCTATATAGATCGTGTGCAGGAAGGTTTTCGGAGAGTGTTCCAGGAGCCAGGAGGAACTGGTTATGGGTACTACCATAGTAAAGATTATAACGCTGTAGGGAAGACTGGTACGGCGCAAAATGAAGTGTATAAAGATGGCAAAAAGTTAGCGGAGACAGAAAATCTATCTCTTGTCGGTTATGCACCATATGACGAGCCAGAGATGGCATTTGCGATTATAGCACCAGATACAGGCAAGGGTACCTCCTATAAGATTAATCATATGATTGGAACCCGGATTTTAGATGCATATTTTGATTTGAAGGAAGAGCGAGACAAAGAAAAGAATGAAGAAAAAGAATAAAGTATTACGTAAAGTGCAAGTCTACGAAGACTTGTACTTTTTTATACTCTAGGAAATTATAACAGTCCATATGTATAAATGTGGGCATGTTGTGCGGTGTCCAGCTCCAGCGCTGAGAAACGGTGGCGACTTCACGAATCGCCTTACGATATAAAGTCATCATCTGTTCGTAAGCTTACCGTGATTCCTTTATCTCCGTTGAATCGCTCCATTCGCTACGTTTTTAAATGGGCGCTTGCGTTTTGTTCTCCCGCATATAACTGTCAGTAAGCCCCTAGTTTAAGCAATAAAGTAAACCCAATATGGATAAGTCGTGGATCTATTGCTAGTACATGTCCGATTGGTTCAAAGGCCATTAGGTCAGACCCTTGTGGTACTAGCAATCAGTGGGGGATAAAACAAAAATCCCAAACTGATTGAAGTTTCACTTTATAAAATTTTACATGTAATTAACATTAAATCAATAGCCATTTCATACCTGTCTGTTAAAGTATAGATAAGCAATAGCTAGATTAGATAGGAGGGAAAAGCCAGATGAATACACGTGGACAATTTCATCATGAAATAGAGGAGATTAATCAAGATATCATACAAGTGGCTAAATTAACAGAAAAAGCGTTGAATAATGCCCTGAATTCCTTATATGAACAAGATATAACCTTAGCAAACCAAGTAATTGAAGATGATAAAGAAATAGATAAAAAGGAAATAGATATTAATGATAAAGTTATCTTACTTATCGCCAAACAACAGCCGGTAGCAACGGATCTCAGAAGATTAATTACCGCATTAAAAATTGTAACGGATTTAGAACGAATGGCTGATAACGCGAAAAATATTGCCCGTTCAGCAATTCGTTTAGGAGAAAACGGGGAGACATTATTACCACACGGTTTAGCAAACATGCAAACATATATCATAGAAATGTTGCAGATAGCAATGGAGTCATTTTCCAATGAAGATATCATCTTAGCGGCACAATTATCAGAAATGGATGATAGGGTAGATAAACAGAACAAATTAATCATTAGTGAGCTTCTAGGAGAAACTGCTACAAAACCAGATAAAATTCAATATATTATGCAAGTTGCCTTTTGTGCACGATATTTAGAAAGGTATGCTGATCATATTACGAACATTGGTGAAAGCATTTTATATTTAGTTAAAGGAGAGAATTTTAATTTAAATTAAAAGAGGCTGGTACAAAACATAACTTCTTTACTCAAAATACGAATAATCATATTATCAATAGGAGTATCATCGCCGCACTGTGAAACTATACTCGTTTTCCGCGGGCACGGCCTCAGCTAACTTGGTAAAGAAAAACACGTTACCAAGTGGATCTTCGGACTCGTGCTGTTCTCGCCGGAGTCTCGCTTATTTCAGGTGCTAAATGAATGATTCTGATCAATAAACGAACGATAATTAGTTTCAACCAATCATCGTTCGTTTTTAATTGCTTCTTCATTCTTTTGTCTCAGCCTCTTTTTAAATACGTTAGTGGCTAACCGAAAATGTTAGTTAGCCACTTTTTTAATCATGCATACCTTACTATTATTTAGTGATCGCCTCTGCTATTTGATATGGACCCATATCTGTATTTAATTTATACTTACCGATTTGCACGCGTTGACTATAGTCATTTTCTTCTAAGTAATCGCTAAATTCAGAAGCATCTTTAATTAATTTGTTCTCTTCTAATAAGGAACTTATTTCAGATGAGGCCATCCCTTCTTTTATATGTAAGGTATACGTTTTGGGACCTTCCTCTTTTTCCGGTGATTCCTTTGCTTGTTCTTTCTTCTGTTCTTGATTTTCTTCTTTGGTGTTTTCTTTTTCAGCTTTCTCCGTATGATTGGAATCTTGTTTTTTAGCTGCATCTTCTTGCTCTGTAGTCTTAGCAGATTGATCATTTTGTGTAGTAGTAGAAGTATTTTCATTCGGTGGAGTTTTCGCAGCTTTTTCTGGATTATCATTGACAGATAAAGCAACGTACTCTGAATTGGATAAGACATGATATCCTTTATCTTTGACTAGAGAAATCAATTCTTTCTCAGAAATACCTTCAACAGTCTTTGTATCGCCCTTAAATAATAGATAAGTGGCTAACATAATAATCCCTGCTGTAAGAAGACCAATTGCAAATACTCGTACAGGTTGTTTCATTGTTTTCTCCTTTAATCCCTTTATTTATTTTCCAAATCTTGTGCGAACTCTTCTGTAAGCAATTCCTCTTCCAGGATTTTTATTTTCTTTTTCATTTGATATGTATCCTGCATCGTAGTAATGGAGAACTGCTCTAATTGACTCTCTACTTCTTCCATACGATCATTTAAGAAATAGGACAATGTTAGTAGAACTAGTCCAATCACAATGATGGTAATGATTGCATAGACCATGTAAATACCTCCTTCTTATTCATTATTAGTTATAACATAAATGAGTAGTTAAAAGCCATTACCAATTAAATTTTTTCGACAAAATTAATAGAATAGTCCCGATTTTTGCTGAATTAAAGCAGATTAACAGGTCCTAAGAAATGAAAATAGAAATGGAAATGTGAGTAAAACGACCTGGTGTATAATTTGCTGTTTAAACGATTACACTACTTATTACGTGATAATAAAGAATTTTGGAAGGAGTTACAGCAATGGGTGAATTCAGTCATTTTCGATTTGGCCAAAAAGCACCAAATAATGGTGTATATATCGAAATCGGTGAAACGGGGAGCAGTGTCACCGATCCCAAAATAATAAAATTAAAAGCGGGAGAAAAATTCCCGCAAACAACAAATCATAATCGAGTTTGGACATATGATAAAAACTAGAAGAAATAAGTGAGATACCTCCTGATTTTGGATTTCGGGAGGTATTTTTACATGAATAAAAGCATTTCATTAAGTGCATCTATGAAAAAAGAAGAAAAAAATGAATTTTTAATATAAAGAAAATCCGAATATATAAAGTAATATTCGGGAAGTCATTCGAAATTTCTTCGTTCACTTTTTGGACAAATAGAATGGGACGGATTGCTCGTTTATCTTTGCAGTAAAGCCTGCGGAAACAGCTCAATTCGAAAATCTTCGCTTCTAAGCGTATTGTGGTTAGCAGCATTCGTTGAGGCTGTGTCCGCAGTAAGAGTCCATATGGAAAGATGAACTTATTATTAGTTGATTTTAGATATACTACGTTTAATAATCCAGTCGATAGCTAGATTAGCTTGCCATATTAAATAGCTCTAGCAATTGATTCGATGCCTCTGAGTAAGCTGAGTCCATAATGTTTTCTTTAATTCCTTCAATTAGCTTTACAGCTCCTGGTTGTGTAACGGTAAGAATTTTTACATCACCATTGAACATCTCATTCATCTTATTTTTGGCTTGCTGCAAGTTATCATTAGGATTCTTTTCATTATTATTTTCTACTTCTTCGGTTTCTCCTTTTGAGGATAAGCCTTCTGTACCACTTAAAAGGTCTTTTTGCATATCATCATATTGATGACTAGTCGTTTGTTCGTTATTTCTAGCTAGGATAACTGAATCATCAACAACAAATACCTTAATTCCAGTTATTCCTTCGCTCTTTAAAATAGATTCAAAAAATGAAGAAACACCACCTTCATGAATACCAGAGCTTCCGATCGAACTATATAAATTTTGCCCCATGCCGCTATAGGTAGTTCCTTTTTTATTCGTGGTCCGTGTTTTATCACTTGTCTCACTAGGTATTATATTTGGATTATTTAAGTTTTCCTGATTGGCATGATCGGATACGTTGGCCATATTCATGTCATTCGTATGTTCATCTTCCATCGCACTGTTATCGTTTGCAGTACAAGCAGTAAGTAATGCTGTGATTAGAACTGTGATCAGCAATATTGATAGTTTCCATTTTCTTAACATAAAAGCTTCCCTCCATAATAAATGATTTATAAGTATTATGTCCTGAAATTTTTTATGTATGAGTGGTTATTTTTGGTGACATAATAAGGTCAACTTATAAGGAGGTGAGTCTTTTGGCAGAAGATAATAATAAGGAAAAGATTGATCAAGAGAGTTTATCTCGTAGAAAGTTTCTTAGAAACTCAGGTTTTGCCGTCGGGGGTCTAGCTGTTGGTGGTGTATTAGGCAGTGTTATCCCATGGGGAACCGATGAAAAAGAGCCACAACAGGCTGCTAATGAAACAAAAAATTACAATCATGCGTTAATGAATTTTAATCAAGTAGAATTTCAAACTGTTGAAGCGGCAACAGAACGCATTTTTCCAGAAGATGAAAATGGCCCAGGAGCTCAAGCGTTAGGAGTGGCATTTTATATTGATCATCAATTGGCAGGCTCTTATGGCTTCAACGCAAGGGATTATATGAATCCTCCTTTCTTTCATGGTGAAAAAACCCAAGGTTATCAAGGTAGATTGAAAAGAAGAGAAATTTTCAAGATTGGTATTCGTGAAATGCAAAACTATAGTCATTCGAAATATAAAAAGGGCTTCACGGATTTAACTGCTGATGAACAGGATACGGTGCTAGCAGATTTTGCCGATGATAAGGTGAATATTACGACTGTTTCAGCAAGTGGGTTCTTCAATCTTCTAAGGAGTATGACGTTAGAAGGAGTGTATAGTGATCCTTTATATGGTGGAAATAAAGATATGCAAGGTTGGAAATTAAGAGATTATCCTGGCGATCAAATGAACTATACCCAGGTAATCGAGAGTGAAGAATTTCAGCAAATTGAACCTAGGAGTCTTCGAGACCATATGCAGTAATTAAAATGGTATGAGGTGATATGATGGCTAAAAAACTACCAAAGACAGATGTAGTAATTGTTGGTGTCGGTTGGGGTGGAGGTATTATTGCTTCAGAACTGACAAAACAAGGATTGAAAGTGGTTGGGTTGGAGAAAGGACAGGAAAGAGAAACCGAAGACTATTATATGGCTCATGATGAATTGCGCTATGCAGTTCGTTATGAGTTGATGCAGGATCTTTCTAAAGAAACGATAACATTTAGAGGTAATGAGAAAATGCGAGCATTACCAATGCGTCAGTATGGCTCATTTTTATTCGGAGATGGTGTTGGTGGTGCTGGTGTTCATTGGAATGGACAAACTTTTCGATTTTTGCCGTATGACTTCGAAATACGAAGTAAAACAATTGAACGATATGGGAAAGGTAAGATACCAGCTGATATGACGATTCAGGATTGGGGAATTACCTATGATGAAATCGAGCCATACTATGACAAGTTTGAAAAAATGGCTGGTATTTCAGGAGAGGAAAATCCGTTAGGGGGTAAACGCTCGGATAAGTATCCTACCGGGCCAATGCTACATTCTCCGCAAATGAAAATGTTTAAAGAAGCAACAGAAAAGCTAAAATATCATCCGTATACGATCCCTTCTGCCAATTTATCAGAACCGTATAAAAATCCAGATGGTATAAGTAGAGCCGCTTGTCAGTATTGCGCATTTTGTGAACGCTTTGGTTGTGAATATGGAGCAAAAGCTGATCCGGTTGTTACGGTTATACCGGTAGCTAAAAATACGGGTAAATTTGACTTAAGAACCCATTCTTGGGTGAGAAGAGTTTTACATAAGGATGGGAAGGCAACTGGTGTACTATATACAGATTTAACTACCGGTGAAGAAATAGAACAACCAGCTGATATGGTAGTATTAACAAGCTACGTATTTAATAATGTAAAACTCTTACTGAATTCAAAAATTGGTCGCCCGTATGATCCTGCTAGTGGTAAAGGAGTTATCGGAAAAAATTATGCTTATCAGATCATTAAAGGTGCAGCAACAGGGTTTTTCGAAAACAAGAAATTTAATAATTTCGCTGGAGCAGGCGCCTTAGGAATGGTTATCGACGACTTTAATGGGGATAATTTCGACCATTCAAATGTGAATTTTTTACATGGTGGTTATTTGTCTCTAACACAGACTGGAAAAAGACCGATTCAGACCAATCCAATTCCTTCTGATTCAGCAACATGGGGTAAGGAATTTAAGCAAAACTCATTAAAATATATTAATAGGACGTTGTCCATTGGTGCCATGGGTGCCAGCTTACCATATAAACAGCATTATTTGGACTTAGATCCAATGTATAAAGATGCTTTTGGTGACCCCTTAATTCGCATGACTTATGGATTTAGAGACCAAGATAAAGAACTTGCTAAGTTTACCGCAACAAAAGCAAAGGAAATTCTGCAAGAGATGGGTGCTGATAAAATCGATGCGATGGATGAATTGGGACCCTATGATATTACTACCTATCAGTCAACGCATAATACCGGAGGTGCAATTATGGGAGCAGATCCGGAAACATCAGCGGTTAATAATTATTCGCAGATGTGGGATATGGAGAATCTGTTCGTTGTAGGAGCTTCCTCTTTTCCACATAATAGCGGTTATAATCCTACTGATACCGTTGGTGCGTTAGCATATCGTGCTGCAGAAGGAGTGGTTAAATACAGTAAGGATGGTGGACTTCTTACATCTTAATGGGTTGGTTTGATTAGGAAAGAAGGTGCTGTAATTGCTTACAAATATAGGTATACCAGGTTTGATTATTATTCTAATCATTACATTAATTATATTTGGTCCAAGAAAGTTACCTGAGATTGGATCGGCATTAGGAAAGACGTTATCGGAATTTAAAAAGACTACCAGTGACATTATGAGTGATGATGAACAAGCTGAAACCACAAGGCCAAAAGATGTGACAGCAGCAAAAATGAAGAGATCTGACTAAATTGCAAAACGCCCAATAAACAACTATCTTGCTTGCATTTGAAAAAGGATATGAAATTTTTCAATAAGAAAAGGTTGGCTATTCAGAGTAATGGACAACCTTTTTCTTGTTGTCTAGGAAATTAGCCCATGTGATTAAATATGGGAGTGTTGAGCTAGCATCCAGCTCCAGCACCAAGAAGTTCCACTTCACGAATAGTCCTAATCTAAGTCATCATCGGCTCATAAGCTCACCGTGATTTCTATATCTCCGTTGACTCGCCCTAGGCAACGTTTCTAATCGGGGGCTTGCGCTCTTGTTTTATATATAATACCTCTTGTTATACTTCGTCTAGTTGTGGTCTATTATAGCTATTAGAATAGGCGAATTGATTTTCCAAAACTGATCAAATTCTTAAGGATTTCTAGCTTACTTCTTGATAGTTTCATCAACATCTGATATTATGAATAAGTCTGAAATGAATTAATCGCTCGTTTTGAAGCAATTAGGTAAAGTTTGGAGGGAAAATCATGCGCGTTAACATTACTTTAGCTTGTACTGAAACAGGAGATCGTAATTATATTACTACGAAAAACAAACGTACTAATCCTGAACGTATTGAGCTTATGAAATATTGTCCACGTCTTAAAAAACACACTCTACATCGTGAAACAAAATAAATGATTAAAAATAAAACCTTTATCAGCTGATAAGGGTTTTATTTTTAATCATTTGCTGTACTTATTAACTCAAACGGGGGTAATTGATTTGAATAAAACTCACATTCGGTCAGCAAAGCTTCAGATGCTTAAAGAAATAAATCCAGTAAAGAAACGCGAAATTGAGAATAGCTTATATGCACGACTTATAGCTTCATCGCTTTGGAAAAACGCCAGGGTAATTGGAATAACGGTATCGCAAGCGTTTGAATGGGATACGAGAAACATTATTGAAACAGCCTGGAGGCAGCAGAAACAAGTTTGTGTACCGAAGTGTTCTTCTGTTGATAAAACGTTAACTTTTTATCAAATTAGTTCCTTTGATCAGTTAGAGGTTGTCTATTATGGATTGTTTGAACCTAAGCCAGATGAAACGAAACAAATAGATATAACTGCAATTGAATTGCTATTTGTACCAGGGCTTGTCTTTGATAGGAAAGGTTACCGAATTGGTTTTGGCGGAGGTTACTATGATCGATTTTTAATGAACTATTCCAATCATACGGTTGCACTGTTACATAGTAGTCAATTAGTAGACGCTATACCTAAGGAATCATTTGATATTCCGGTAGACCACTTAATTACAGAAGATACATGGATAAGCAGTTATGACAGAAGAAGGATCGATGAATGAGAGCAGATACATTTGTCAACAATTATTTCGTCCAATACATGAAAATGGACAGAGGCGAATAGAGAATTATACCGTACTTGTTGCTGGATTAGGGGTGCTTGGTAGTAAACTTTGCAATCATTTGATAGGGTAGGTGCTATCTCACCTGCAGTAGAACAAGTAGCCGCTTTTTAGCTTATTGGTCTATGAAGTATGTTACTGGTAATCACAACTCATTACGAAAAATATCTGGGATAATCTACAACATGATGTGAAATTAGCTTTCAGATCAAATTGTCCAACCTGTCAAAAAAGATTATCCAGCTCTAAAATCAGAAGCGATTGTAAATGAAACGGTTCTCTGCGGTAGAAATATGATTCAAATTAGCTTCATGATTTCATACTGGAAGCTTTAGAAAAAAAGCTAGATCATTTTTTAGATAATGTTACAAGAACGCCTTTTTTTACGCGTAGCTATACAGGAGGATATTCTTTTCACTATTTTCCCAGATGCCCGTATTCTGATAAAAGGGAGTTGCAACAAGCGTCAGGAACATACGTGGTTTGAACAATATATAGTATCGTACATGCATAAAAATAATCAGGTAGATGAAAACTAGAAGTACCATGATAAAAAGAGGTGTATTTATGCGTATTCTGTTTTTATTTGCCGGAATGATAACTGCGGCGAGCTTGCTTTATAAATGGCGCTATCGGATTATGAATACATTATTGGCTATTGGATTTTTAAGAAAAGTTGTGGTAAGTTTATCCATGAACGTGCCAGCAGTTCGTTCGAAAATTATACCGACAATGTTCCAGAAAAATACATCAAATTCTTAATCGGTGAAGAAGTTGTGAATTTTGCAGCTTCTTTTATCATGATAAAAGAAAAATGATGAGGGATTTGGTATGATGGAAGTCTAAGGGGAGGTCGAGGATGTACATAGATAACCAATATAATATATATCAAATCGCTTATCATTACGTAAAGACTTATCAATATGACGTGCTATTTGTAAGTGATCAGGAAGATGAAATATGGCTAGAGAAAAAAGAAGGGAAAAAATCTACAGTCATTCGCTTCCTAGGTCGTGGGTTTGATTGGAAGAACTATTTAAAAAAGGATATTGCAGTTGTTTTTCAAAAAGTTAAAGCAATGAAACGATTGTTGCGAGGTAAAGTTATTCAAATTTATAATGTTTACATATCCGAGCACGAGCCTGTCGATGATTGGGAAATGCTAAAGAAGCCAATGCAGCTAAATGAGAAGCACCCTATTTCCATGAATGTTTATTATTTGTCAGATGAACAGTTTGTGGAAGAGAAAATACGTTTGGAAAAAGATACAGATATAACAATAAATACCGCTGATTCTCAAGAACCTATAGATAAGGAAAGTCAGCTACACAATTATAAAAAGTATTTAAAGAAAAATGTTTTGGATCAAAAAGAGCAAACTCAGGCGGTATTCTCCTTTGGTAAGCCGCTATTTACCTATCTTATTCTTGCAATTTGCATTGGGATGTTTGTATTAGTAGAACTGAACGGTGGAAGTAGTTCCATGCAGCCGTTAATTGATTTTGGTGCAAAGTACAATCCTGCTATCATAGAACAAGGAGAATGGTGGCGCATCATTAGCTCTATGTTTCTTCATATTGGGTTCCTTCATTTACTCATGAATATGCTTGCTGTTTATTATTTAGGAACTTTAGTTGAACGTATATATGGCTCATTTCGATTTTTATGTATCTACTTTCTTGCCGGTATTGGTGGTGGGATAGCGAGTTTTGCCTTTTCTCCAAGTATTGCGGCTGGTGCCTCAGGTGCATTGTTTGGATTGTTCGGAGCATTATTATTCTTTGGATTACATAATCGGAAAATTTTCTTTCAAACAATGGGAACGAATGTTTTAGTTTTAATCGGAATTAATATCGTATTTGGTCTCTTCGTACCGCAAATTGATAATGGGGCGCATTTGGGAGGTTTAGTAGCTGGATTTATTGCATCTGGAATAGTCCATTTACCAAAGCGTAAAGAAACGTTTAAACAAATGATAGCAATTGTGCTATATTGCATTATTGCATATGGTCTTATTCAATTCGGTTATTACAATAATATGAATAATCAAGTGTATCATGTAATGCAAATAGAAGAATTGCTAAAACAAGAAAAGTACGAGGCTATCATTTCCCAAGCTAATCAGGCCTTAGAAAGTGAAGGGAATCTAGAAGCTGCCATCCTGTTTCATAGGTCTTATGCGTATATTGAATTAAATCAAGATCAAAAAGCGATTGAAGATTTAGAGCGAAGTATAGAAATTGATCATAGTTTTCCGGAGGCATATTATAATTTAGCAATTTTATATAAGAATAACGGGAAAGTAGAAAAAGCTAAATCAGCTATTGAAAGCGCGTATCAATTAAACCCTGACAATGATGATTTTATAAGGTTATATGAACAACTTACTGGTAAATCAGCTAACTAACAATGTATGGGTGCTTTCGAGTAGAGGATTCCTTTTTTCAAGAGGGTCATTAACGAGTATCTAAAACTACATAAAGCCTACTCTCACCTCGTTTCTTACATTAGATAATAGGACCTTTGTGAAACTTCAATTCGTGGGGGGGAACAAAACCCCCACGAATTGAAGTTTCACTTTATTTTCATATTTTATTGAAAAGAATAGTTTTGTATCAGTTTTTCTTTTTTTCCGTTGATTTCATATAGTACAAGTAGATGCTTTTGTTCTTTATCAAATAAAATAATTGGTATATAGCTATTCAGCTCTTCATTGGTGGTATTTACTACGGGTATAACATAATTTTTATACAGTCCCTCCCAAAGTTGTCCAATAATTTTATTCGTTTGCGCTTGTGTCAATGATGGTAATGGCTTTGTGTTGTAATGGACTAAATCCGTAAGCGGTACGCTAAGATAGTTATCTGGATTAATATGGAAATAATGAAATAATTGATGCCAATGATAAAGAAGCTGTTGCTTCGTTGTTCGATCAAGTAAATCTTTCCATTCTTTTTCATAATTGTTATGAGGCTCTTTAAATGAATCAAGTGCTGTTGTCGGTGAATCTATGACATATAAGTAATCGCTAGACATGCGATGAATGCTTTTTATATCATTACTTGAGCGATGTATCTCACCATGATGAAATGAGATAGATTGAAATAAACTGCTATCTTCATGAAATAGTTTTTCCCGTAACTGAATGGTATCTGTATCCTGCGTCCATTTTGTCTTTGCCCCCTTTAATCTTCCGTTATCATATAGCAATGATACATCTTGTCGTAAATAGATCGGCATATTTGTGATAGAATCAGACTCCCATGTAATTTCATAATTATCCTTGCCTTTTTCCGAGAATAGTTGGAGCTGTGTCTCCGATTTAGAGAAGGTTGTATTATTATCAATTGGAAAGTATGTAATGGCAGGAGTAGAGTTCAGTCTGATTAGATATACAACTGCTATTACACATGCTGCTGTGATAATCGTAATAACTAAATGCCATTTGTTCATATGCTTCCCGCCTTTAAACTGCTTGTCTTAGTCCAATATATGAGTATAAGTTTTAATATATGATGGAATTGATGAACTCTTTAACTGGTTTATGCATAGTTATCCTTCCAGTGCTCAAACTATTAGTAATCTAACATGTTGGATAGGTGAGTTTATGGAGAAAGAAAAACAGCCATTATTTAAAGAGTTTAAAAAAAATCGAGCGTATTTAAACGAACGATTAGCGGTTGATAAAAGTTTTGATATGATTCAACGAGATTTAGAATATGTTGGCGTTGAAATGTCACTATTTTTAATTGATGGATTTGCTAAAGACGACATTTTACTATACATCATGAAGTTATTTGCTAAGTTAAGTCCTGAAGATTTGCAACCTGATACGCTTACAAAATTAATAAAAACGTATATCCCCTATGTGGAAGTTGACGAGGTACTTGATTTAAACGAAGCTGCGGATTTGGTTTTAGGTGGGCCAGCGGCGCTAATTGTTGAAGGAATCAATAAAGTAATCATGATTGACGCTAGAACCTATCCAGCACGCTCCCCGCAAGAACCAGATTTGGAGCGAGTTGTAAGAGGATCTAGAGATGGGTATGTTGAAACGATTGTCTTTAACACTGCTCTGACTCGTAGAAGAGTTCGTGATAGATCGCTACGGATGGAATATTTACAATTAGGAAGAAGATCAAAAACAGATATTTGTATTTGTTATCTGGAGGATATTGCTGATAATCGTCGTGTAGAAAATCTAAAGAAAAAGCTAATGAAGATTGATACGGATGGCTTGCCTATGGCTGAAAAGACGATTGAAGAATATATTAGTGGAAGGCATTGGAATCCATATCCTACGATTCGTTATACAGAGCGACCAGATACAGCAGCAGCACATCTATATGAAGGTCATGTCATGGTCATTATAGATGGATCGCCAAGTGTAATGATTACTCCCGCTACGTATTGGCATCATCTACAGCATGCAGAAGAATATAGACAAAAACCTTTAGTGGGCGCATATTTACGATTAGTTCGTTTTATTGCGGTCATAGCATCGATATTCATCTTACCATTATATTATTTGTTTGCGAAGAACTCTGAATTTCTACCAGAGACTCTCCAATATATTGGCCCTGATGAGATAGGCGTTGTACCATTATTAGTACAATTTCTGATAGCTGAGATCGGGATTGATATTTTAAGGATGGCAGCAATCCATACTCCATCCTCCTTAGCAACGGCACTTGGCTTAGTAGCTGCTATTATGATCGGAGAGGTTTCTGTAGAGGTTGGTTGGTTTTCGCACGAAGTCGTACTATATCTAGCTGTAGCTGCGATTGGAACATATGCCACTCCAAGCTATGAATTAAGCTTAGCTAATCGGTTGGTACGCATATTCCTGCTACTATCTTCTGCTTTATTAGGAGGTATTGGATATATTTTAGGAGTTACGTTATGGCTATTATATCTAACAAGGATGAAGGCTTTCCATGTGGCTTATTTTTGGCCATTTATCCCTTTCTCTTACCGTCCATTTCGTGATATATTTCTACGATCACCCATTCCGCTTAAAAATAGGCGACCTGCTTTTTTACACCCCAAAGATCCAGATCGTTAAACGTCTGGATCTTTTTTTATAAGTTAAGAAAGTATAAAATCAGTGCAATGACTGCGTTAAGCCAAGTAGTTATTTTGAAATGTTTGATGTATATTGGGCAATGCTCCGACTAATTACTTCGCTTTCCACGGGCACGGCCTCAACTAACTTTGCAAAGAAGAACACGTTGCAAAGTGGATTTTCGGCTCGCGCTAATCCCGCAGGAGTCTACGTAATTAGTCTC